>CAZYJB010000333.1:0-5440 GCA_964647675.1 uncultured Verrucomicrobiota bacterium
CGCCTTCAAACCTTCCACCGGATCCAGCAGGTAGTGCGGGTTCCCCTCCTCATGAAAACTCCCCGGCCTCGGACGGCCGTCCTCCCCCGCGATCAGACGCACGCCCTGCCCGAGATTCAGGTTTCCAGGCTGGCCCGGCTTGACCGACGGGTTCTTCACCGTCTGCATCAGCCGCTCCAGCCAGGCGTTCTCGAGCCCCAAACCCACCTGCAGATAGAGGTCCGCCTTCTCCAACTCGCGGCTGAAGCTCGGCTTCAGTTCGATCTCATGCGGATCCTCCGGGCCCGTACTCAAGGCGACCACGCGCACGCGCGAACCACCCACCGCCTTGGCCAGGCTCTCCAGGTCGGGGGTCGAAACACAAATCTGCAGGGTCGCCGCGGCCCGCGCCGGGATCGCACCCGCCAACACCACTGCCGCCAGGCCACACCCCAGCGCGCGTCCGCACCGCGCACGCCACGCCGCCATGACCCGGCTCAGGAAGAAGATGAAAATGCTCATGAGCAGTTGCCGATGCAGCCGCACCACGTCGGCCGTGAAGGAGACCGCACTCGGCGGCCGGCAATCCTCCCTCGGTTTCAGTGACTCCCCAGGGGACCGCGGCGGAACGTCCCGCCCCCCCGGGCCATTGCTTGACTCATTCGAGGCGCGCCGGATCACTCCGGCGGCTTGGCAGGGTTGTCTCCCTGGTCGATGCGCTTCTTGAAGTTCTGCGCCTTGATCGCGCTCACATGGGCGTCCGCGAACAGATAGTTCGCCGCCCCGCGCGTGCGATCCCCGCTCTCCCCGCCGACACGATACCGGTCGGGCGCGATGTCGATAAGAACTCCCGGCCAGTTGCCAGTGCCGTTCTTCACCCAGTTCCGCGAATGCGTGTGGTCCGCAAACACGTTCGGACTCAGTGAATCTGCGCAGGTGAAAACCGTGTGGGTCGCAGAAGGCGACCGCAGGGAGTTCAGGTTCCGGTAGCTCTCCTGAATGGCTCCGAATGGGTCCACGGCATCCACCGCCGTGAACTCGTTCATGATGTAGCTCGAGGCGTTGTTGGTCATGCGCGCCACTCCCCGTGGGTCGCCAGGTGACACGCGGATCCGATCCACGTTCCCCACATACGCTCTGAGCGTGAAAATCCAGGAGCGGTTGGTGTCCGCAGCCCCATGGGTCGTCAGCGGCAGCCAGCCGTTGTGGTCGTCGGCATACATCTGCAGCGCGAGCCCGATCTGACGCAGGTTCGACGCACAGGCGGCCTGTTTCGCCTTCGTCTTGGACGACGACAAGGCGGGCAGCAGCAGACTGGCGAGGATTGCGATGATCGCAATCACCACCAGCAGCTCGATCAGCGTGAATCCACGCCGACGCTTCTGGACGAAGGAGAAGTGCACGAGTCCACCTGCAAAGTTGGGAATGGGCGCTGGCTCACGACAGCGATCCCGCCGTCTCGGTTGTGGGGGAGCCTCGACGGCACCACCCGCGATTCTCACCGTTCGCTTCCCGGCGCGGCAGCCATGAATGACCATGCCTCGCACGACAGAAGAGGAATCCACGGTCCGAAAGAGGCCTCACGACTCCCGCAGTACGGGTGGGTGAAGGGACCAGTGGAGGTGCCGGGACTCGCGTCACCGGCACGGACGGTCAGGCGAGAGCGGGAGGACCGCGACCGAAGGATGACGACCACGCCTCGCGAGCTGCGGGGATATCGCAGGGGATCCCAGGCTGCGTGAATGGGACGGATTCCGGCCGCGTCACCGGAGCGACGGAACTCGCCACCTCCAGCTTCCCCTGCGTAAAGGCCAACACCACACAGTCAGGCTGAGCGCAACCGCCCTGATTCACGGGCGACTCGTCAGGTTCGCCGCCGGAAGTCGCGTCGTCGTCGTGACTGGCGTGATGCGCATGGCCGCCCCCGCACACCGGAGTCGTGGCGGCATGCCAGAACTCGTGCAGCGCCGGGATCGCCACCAATGCGTTGAGCAGCAGCAGCACCGAGAGCATCACGCTCCCCGCCACCGCCCGCGGCACGCTCCGGCCCATCCTGGACGCCATCAGTTGCAAAGCGTTTGCAGCTTAGCGCCGAACTCCGGCGCGGCAACGCATTTCTTCCCTCGGATCGTGAGTGTTCACGGGCACACCGTCGGCTCGCAAAGAGGGGCCTCTCTCGACTATGTAGCGTCCGTGCATGGACCCACGGCCCTCATCACCGGCGCCTCGCGCGGCATTGGTCGCGGTATCGCACTCGCCCTCGCGTCACGCGGCTGGAACCTGATCCTCAACTACGCCCGCAACGAGGCGGCGGCCCGCGGGACGGTGCAGGATTGCCTCGCACGCGCCGAGGCCGCCGGCCATGGCATCCACGCCCACCCCGTCGCCGCGGACCTTTCGTCACGGGAGGATCGCGCGCGCCTGGTGGAGCGGGCGCGCGAACTCGCCCCTCGCTGCGATCTGCTGGTCAACAACGCGGGCATCGCGCCCACCGTGCGCGCCGATCTGCTGGACGCCTCCGAGGAGAGCTTCGACCAGCTCATCGCCACCAACCTCAAAGGCCCCTACTTCCTCACCCAGCAGGTGGCCCGCTGGATGATCGAAGGCGCGGCCGCCAGCCACGCATCCATGCTTCCCCCGCACCCGCCGTGCATGGTGTTCATCTCGTCCATCAGCGCCTACACAGCCTCGGTCAATCGTGGCGACTACTGCCTCTCCAAAGCCGGCGTGGCCATGATGACCTCGCTGTTCGCGGCGAGGCTCGCACCTCACGGCATCGGCGTTTTCGAAGTGCGCCCCGGCATCATCGCCACGGACATGACCGGGCCGGTGAAGGAGAAGTACGACCGCCTGATTGCCGACGGGCTCACGCCCATCCGCCGTTGGGGAACTCCCGAAGATGTCGGCAGCGCGGTCGCGGCCATCGCCGGGGGCGCCTTCCCGTTCAGCACTGGCGAGGTGATCAACGTGGATGGCGGTTTCCACCTGCGACGGTTGTAGGTCTGCCTGCCGCGTCCATACCCGCCACGTCATCGACACCTCACCCCACCCCACCTCATCCTCCCACCATGCCGCTGAAGATCGATGCACGGCTGACCCCCGTCCAACTCGTCCCCGCCATCGAGCGGCTGTTCGAACTCTCCGCCGCCAAGATCCACGACCTCGAGAAGCGGTGGGACCCTGCGCGCGGCACGCCTGTCTTCACCGTGCGCGGGCGCTATACCACACGGGGCTGGACCGAGTGGACGCAGGGATTCCAGTTCGGCTCCGCGCTGCTGCAGTTCGACGCCACCGGCGACAGCGAGTTCCTCGAGATCGGGCGTCGCGGCACGGCCGATCGCATGGCCACGCACGTCTCGCACATCGGCGTGCACGACCATGGGTTCAACAACGTCTCGACCTACGGAAATCTCCTGCGCCTCATGAACGAGGGCCGGATTCCCGAGGATCCGCGCGAACGCGAATTCCTCGAACTGGCCCTGAAGGTCAGTGGCGCCGTTCAGGCGGCGCGCTGGACCAGGCTGGCGGACGGCACCGGGTTCATCCACAGCTTCAACGGACCGCACTCGCTCTTCGTCGACACCGTGCGTTCGCTGCGTGTGCTGGCGGTGGCGCATCAACTCGGCCACCGACTGATGGGGGAGCAGGACGCCCGCATCTCGCTGCTCCAGCGCCTCGAGGAACACGGCGTGAACACGGCGCGCTACAACGTCTACTTCGGGGACGGCCGGGACGCCTACGACGTCCGCGGCCGCACCGCTCACGAGGCCGTGTTCAACACCGCCAGCGGCGTGTTCCGCTGCCCGAATTCCCAGCAGGGCTACTCGCCCTTCTCCACCTGGACCCGCGGACTGGCCTGGGCCCTCCTCGGCTTCGCGGAGCAGCTGGAGTTTCGGGCGGCCTGCCTGCCGCGCCCCCGCGGCAGCGACACGGTGACCGTGCTCTTTCGCAAGGCCGCCACCGCCACCGCTGATTTCTACCTCGCGAACTGTTGCGCCGACGGCATCCCGATGTGGGACACGGGCGCGCCTCAGTTGCACCGCCTCGGCGACTATCTCGGCCGGAAGTCCGATCCGTACAACCGTTTCGAGCCGGTCGACAGTTCCGCGGCGGCCATCGCCGCCCAAGGCTTCCTGCGCCTGGGTGATGTGGTGACGGGAAACCCAGGCGCACGCTACCGACAGGCCGGACTGACCCTCGCGCGGACCCTTTTCCAGGAGCCTTACCTCTCCACTTCCTTCAAGCACCAGGGTCTCATCCTGCACTCCGTCTATCACCGACCCAACGGTTGGGACCACATCAGTGCGAACCAGGAGGTGCCCAACGGCGAGAGCTCCATGTGGGGCGACTATCATGCGCGCGAACTCGCGCTACAAATCCTGCGGCAGGCCCGCGCCCACACCCCGCTGACGTTCTTCGGTTGCGCCGGAGCACGGCGCTGAGCCCGGGATCGACCGCGCCCGCCTGCGTCCGGGATCAATTGCCGGTCTTCGGCTTGAGGAGGTCGCCTGCCGCCTTGGTGGCGGAATCGATGCCCTTCTTCGAGAGCGCGTCCTGGGCCTGCTTCTTGAGGTCATCGATCATCTTCTGCTGCTCGGGAGAGAGTGACAGACCGGCAAAGGCGGACTGCAGCTTCTGCGCCGCCTCGGTGCCCTTGCCGTCGGCGATGAGCTTTTTCACCTCGGCAACCAGGTCGTTGAACTTCTGCTGAGCCGCCGCGCCCGCATCGGAGACGGCCTGCTGCACCGCCTTGGCCGCTTCCTGAACCTGGGGCTTGGCAGCCTCCACCGCCTGAGTGACCTCAGCCCCCACCTTCTTGGCCGCCTCGGCGACCGTCGCAGCCGGAGCCGGCGGCGGGGGAGGTGGCGACGAAGCGCTGCCGGACGAGCTGGAGCTTTCACCACATCCGCTGAGTACGGCCGCCGCAGTGATCGTCGCAAGGATTCCGAACAAAGGAGTTTTCATAAGAGACTGACTTGGGGTTGTCGCCGCCGAAGATGGATCTAGCCATAGCACAAGGCAGGTCGAAGGCAATCCGCGGAACGCATCCCTGACAAGGCACACCCAGCCCCGTACCCTAGCGCGCATGGCGTCCCGCCTCTTCCTGCTCGATGGCATGGCCCTGGCCTACCGCGCCCACTTTGCCTTTGCCGCACGGCCCATCCGCACCTCCAAGGGGTTCAATACCTCCGCCCTCTTCGGCTTCCTCAGCACTGTCCTCGACATCCTGGAGAGCGAGTCACCGACTCACCTCGCGGTGGCAACCGACACGCCTGCGCCCACCCCCCGTCACCAGCTTTACCCCGAGTACAAGGCACAGCGGGAAGCCATGCCCGAAGACCTCGTGGCCGCGCTGCCACACCTCCCGCGCCTGATCGAGGCGCTGCGGCTGCCCTTCATCCGCGTCGACGGCTTCGAGGCCGACGACCTGATCGGCACCCTCGCCAAGCGCGCCGAACGC
>CAZYJB010000334.1:0-1893 GCA_964647675.1 uncultured Verrucomicrobiota bacterium
GCACCGCGTTGGTGAAAGTCACGCCGGTCAGGTAGCCCTGTTCCAGCACCATCAGCCCGTCCTCGACGCGCACCTCGCCCTTGCCCGCGAAGTCGGTGGCCTTCCAGCCCTTCAACGACTTGCCGTCGAAGAGCGCCGTCTCACCGGCGCCCGCGGGGGCGTTGGTGGCGGCACCCTCTGCCGCCTGACCGCGGCCGGGGAGCATCAACGCGATTGCGATCGCCCAGAGAATGCGTTTCATGCGGGCCAGCAAATCGCATCTGAGGCCGCACGCAATCCCAACCTTTCCTCTCCGCCATGAACCCGCTCTTTTCCGATCCCGCGCCCGCGTCCGGCGCCACGCGGCACTGCCACCAGTGTGGGACCGCATACGCGTTGTCCGGCACCCCGGGACGCAGCGAAACCTGCGAGAAATGCCGCGCCGATCTGCACGTCTGCCTGAACTGCACGCATTACGATGCGCGTGTGGCGCATCAGTGCCGCGAACGCCGAGCCGAGCCCGAGGCCAACAAGGCGGCGGCCAATTTCTGCGAGTGGTTCGAGTTCGCCAAAAGGGTCTGGGAACCCGCCGCCGCCAACGCGCGCGAGGCCAAGGCACGCGACTCTCTCAAGAAGCTTTTCGGCGATTGATCGTGGGAGCAGGCAGGAAAACCCTGTGCTCCTAAGAACCCAGTTGCGGCGAATTCTGGCGCAGAGCAGGCTGCCGGCGTCCAACACCCTGCTCCATGAGCCCTATTCCCATCATCTTGGGCCGCCGGAAGACCGCGAAGCGTGGCTTCACGCTGATCGAGTTGCTGGTGGTGATCGCCATTATTGCCATCCTGGCCTCCATGCTGCTCCCCGCGCTGGCCAAGGCCAAAACCAAGGCCCAGGGCATCCTGTGCCTGAGCAATACCAAGCAGCTCGCGCTCTCGTGGCGTCTCTACTCGGACGAGAATGAGGAGAAGCTGGTCGGTGCCGCCAACTGGACGCCCCCCGGCGCGCGCGTTGGACCGGCGGCCTCGCCCTTCTTCAGCAGCGCGGTGCCGAACTGGACCGGGGGAAGCTGGCTGTCGCTCAACAACAAGACCGACCCTGCCAACTGGGATCACGACGCCTACACCAAGAAGTCTCCGCTTTGGCCGTACACCGGCAATTCGGTGGGCATCTTCAAATGTCCCGCCGACAAGACGACCGGCAAAGCGACCTCCGGCCCGCTCAAGGGCCAGACCGTGCCGCGCATTCGCTCGGTCTCGATGAACAACTGGGTGGGCGGACCGGGTTGGGGCGCCTCGGGCACCGGTTGGAAGGTCTACCTCCGGAACACCGACATCAACGATCCGGGTCCTTCGAGCACCTTCGTCTTCCTCGACGAGCGCGAGGACAGCATCAACGACGGCTATTTCGTGGTCGACATGGCGGGCTATCCGCAAGGCCCGGGCGGAGCGGCCAGCGGCGCTCGACTCAAGATCGTCGACTTCCCGGCCAGCTACCACAATGGTGCCGGCGGCCTCTCCTTCGCCGACGGCCATTCCGAGATCCGGAAGTGGTTGGACCCGCGCACCAAGCCTTCCGTCTCCAAGACCGATCGTCCGTTGGACATCAGCTCGGCCAACAACCGCGACGTGGTCTGGATGCAGGAACGCTCCACGCGCTGGGGCAACTGACTGATCGAGCTTCTTGCTCGCCCCTCGCCACTCCCAGCCCGGTGGGTCACGAGTTCCGACTCGCGACTCGGTGTCCCCCGGGGACACCGACCCTGGGTTGGCGTCAGGTTCCGGCTCCGTCCGGCGAGCCACCTCGTTCACCCGTAGCCGTGGCCGTGCAGGCCACGCTCGATCGCTCCAGCGACCCAGTTCGCCAAGGCGGGTTGGCGCAGGCTGACGCCCGCGTCTACGGGGGAACGCCCTCGCC
>CAZYJB010000334.1:1993-5431 GCA_964647675.1 uncultured Verrucomicrobiota bacterium
GCCAAGGCGGGTTGGCGCAGGCTGACGCCCGCGTCTACGGGGGAACGCCCTCGCCAGACGGAGCCGGCGAGCCACCAGCCCTGCTTCGCGACTCCGGCCTCTCCCCCCGGACCCCGTCGTCCGTCGTGCCCCTCTCTCGCCACTTCTCACTCCCCACTCCGCACTCCCCACTCCCTCCCGGGAATTCCGGGCCGTTCCTTGACTCCCCCACCGGCTGTGTGTTACGCCGTGTCCAGCCTCAACCTGCTGTAGCAGCCGGGCTGTTTTATGCGGTGTCCGAAGTGCGCCGGTCCCGAAGATAAGGTCATCGACTCCCGGAGTTCCCGGGAGGGCCGCGCCATCCGGCGGCGGCGGGTGTGCCTCGGGTGCGGGCACCGCTACACCACCTACGAGCAAATCGAACGCAGCGAACTGGTGGTGATCAAGCGCGACGGACGTCGCGAAGTGTTTTCCCGCGAGAAATTGCTCGGGGGCGTGCAAAAGGCCTGCGAGAAGCGCCCGATCAGCCAGGAACTCATCGTCGATCTGGTGGAACGCATCACCGACGAACTGGCGAACGAGTACGACCGCGAGGTGCCGGTGATGGCCGTGGGCGAACGCGTAATGGCCGCCCTGCGCCATCTCGACAAAGTGGCTTACGTCCGTTACGCGAGCGTCTACCGACGCTTCGAGGAGGCCGATGAGTTCGTGGAAGTGGTGACCAAGCTCGTCCAGCAGCGCCATGATACAGCTACGCTCCGATTGCCTGGTATTTGAGGTGGAGAGCGGCGATAAAATCCCGTGCTCCGTCGAGAAACTCACCATCGAGGTGCTGTCCGATTCCCTCGACAAGGTGGATCCCGATGTCATCCAGCAGGCCGCCAAGGCGGTGCTGCACTATTTCAAGGATGACCTCGGTCGTGAAACCGTGACGGTCCAGGAGTTCACCGCCGCGCTCGAGGAGGTGCTCAAGGGACTCGGGTTCACGGTGGAAAACGGCACCGCCACCCCAGGTGCGGTCGCGTCGTCTCCCCCAGCCCCCGGCCCCGGCGAGATCGTCGAGGCGAACCTCGAACAAATGGCCAGCGAGGCCGGCGACGATCTCGAGTTGAAGTTCTTCCCGCGCCTGCGCTCGGAACTGAAGCTACTCCTCGAAGGCACGCCGCGCGTGGTGCGCTTCCACGGATTACGCCCCTGCGCCAAACGCCTCGCGCGTGTGCAACGGTGGTGTCCTCGCAGCGAACAGGTGAGCGACGAGATCGTGGCCTTTCTGCGCGATTGCTGGGGCGTCCACGGCGCCCGCCCCCAGTGCGCCCTGATGGTCAACTGAACCCGGGGCGATCCCGCCCAACCGGCCGGCCAGGCCAACTGAACGCCCTCACCCTCCTTCGCTCCCTGCCGTGACGCTGTTCGAGAAGATCGTCGCCCGCCAGATCCCGGCGAAGATCGAGTACGAGGACGACCTCGTGCTCGCCTTTCGCGACATCCATCCGCAGGCGCCGACCCATATCCTGATCGTCCCCAAGAAGCCCATTGCGCGCATCGACGAAGCGACGGCGGAAGACCAGGTGGTATTGGGACATCTCCTCCTCAAAGCGGCCCAGATCGCGCGGCAGATCGGCCTCGAAGCCACCGGCTACCGTCTGGTGATCAACAACGGCCGGGACGGCGGGGAAAGCGTGCCGCATCTGCACGTGCACTTGCTCGGTGGCCGCGGGATGGCCTGGCCGCCGGGGTGAGCCGGCGCCGTCTGGCGGCGCTCGACCGCTTCGTCGACAGCCTTCGCCCAGATCATTCGAGCGCGGACCGGACGCCTGCGTCTACCTCGGCTCACGCCTCGGGATCGCTGCCGAAGTCGGCCACCAACTGGCGCCGGAACTCGTCCCGTTCCGCCGACAACGCCGCGCCTTCGCCACCACTCGTCGCCTGGCTCGCGAAATGAAAGATCGCCTGGCTCGCCTTGTGAAAGGCGACCATCGCGCCGGCTTCGTCTCCCGCCGCCTTCAATCGCCGCATGCGCCGCGCATAGAGCTCCGCCGTGGAATAGGCGCCGCCGAGGTGCGGACACGCCTTGAGAATGACCGCCTCCGCCTCGTCCAACCGATCCTTCGACTCCAGCGCCACGGCCTCGTTCCACCAGGCCGGCTTGCCCGGCTCAGGCGCCGGGGCCGAGGTGGAGTCCTGCGACCCTTTGACCGGCAGTTCGTACTTCACGCTGTCCATGATCAGCTCCGCGAGATTGCACGCCGGCGTGGCGGTCTCGGGCGTGGCCGTCAGTCGCGCGCGCAAGACCAGATTCTCGCGCCGGTGCGGACACAGCAGGTGATACTGCTCGAGCGGCTGGTCGCCATCGGCGATGTTGCGAACCCCGAGCGCGGAGATGTTCCCCTGGGTCAGCCGAACGAATTCCGGGGCCGCATAATCCGCCCGCGCTGCCGCTTCGAGCTCGTCGAGGATCCCTTCCATCGACCGGCCCTCGGTGGGGATCAGGTTGAGGCTGATCTGCACGCGCCCGGTCGGTTCGAAGACCAGCGTGCGCTTGCCGTCGTCGATCACATGCCAGCCGTAAGGGACATCGAACAGCGCTTCGACCGCTCCGCCTCCCACTGTCGCGCGACGCGCTTCGTCCTCGGTCGCCAGCACGCGCGGCACCAGGCCGGCACCGCGGTCGCGCAGGTTCACGTTCATCCGATGCTCCGGATCGAGCGACGACGCATCGGCCGCGAGCGCATGCGCGATCCAGGGTGACGCGAGGCCCGTCCCCGACGTCGATTCTCCGGCTCCGCCTGAACTCGCGTCACTCGGCCCGGACGCGTGGATCTCCTCCGTTTCTTCCGCGGCGGCGACCGGCTCGGGCGCAGGCGCGGCTGGCGTCGTTGCCGACGCCGCCGGAGCTTTCTCGATCGATGCCGACTCCCTGGGCGCTGCGACGTCCTTCGGGGAGGTCAGCCGGAACGATCGCATCGCCGCGTCCCACACCTGGCGGACCAGATCCTCGAACACCTCGGGCGCGGTCAGGGAAACGTTCACGAGCCTTCCGCCCTCGACGATGAACGCGAACTTCACGATCAGCGGCCCGAGATCGGAGGGTTGGGTCCCCTCTCCCAGCACCGCGGGATGGGGTCCCATCTCGCCGGTGCCGACGGCGCGCGGCGTGATGCCGTTGTTCTTCAGGAGGTACCACGCCCAGTCGTGCAGCGTGCCGTCGTCGTAAGCAGGCCGTGCGGCAAAGGCCAGCACGATGGCCGCATGGGGCGCCGTCACCACCGCCAGCGGGAACAGCTTGGTCGGGTCCGAGAACTCCGGACCGTCCGGTGGCAGTTCATGCGCGATCCAGTCCTGCGGCAGATCCACCGCGAAGCCGAGATCGGCGATGCGCGACGGGAAGACGCGCGGGGCAAGGTTCAGGTTCACAGCCACGGCGGAAGAGCACACGTCTGAACTCCAGTCACTGGAACA
>CAZYJB010000335.1:0-5425 GCA_964647675.1 uncultured Verrucomicrobiota bacterium
TCGAGGTCTACGGCGTCCCTGCGCCATGAAGCGATGGGGCGTCGCCCTCCTCCTCCTCCTCGTCATCGCCGCAGCGCTCTCATGGCGCAGCGGTGATCTTGCGGGGCGCCCCCTCCACAACGACGAGGCCATCAACGCCTTCAAGGCCCGCGACCTCTGGGCTCGTGGTGATTTTCGGTATGATCCCCATGAGTATCACGGACCTGTTCTCTACTATCTGACGCTGCCGGCGGGATGGATGGCCAGGACCTTCGGCGGCGCGTCCGAGCTCGATGAGCGCGCCATGCGCTCGGTGGCGGTGGCGGCGGGTGTGGCGTTGCTTCTGGTGACGATTTTCGTCGCGGACGCGCTCGGCCGGGCGGTCGCCCTGGCATCGGCTGGTTTCATCGCCGTGTCGCCGGTGATGGTCTACTACAGCCGCTACTACATCCATGAGCTGCTTCTGGTCTTCTTCACCGCGCTGACCCTGGCCTGCCTCTGGCGCTATTCGCGGAATCCGGGACGGGGCTGGGCGGTGGCGGTTGGGGCCGGGGTGGCGCTCATGTACGCGACCAAGGAAACGTTCGTGTTCGCCGCCGCGGCGGCGTGGGCGGCGTGGCTGGCCGCGCGTGCGCTGACCTGGCGGGATGCGTTAGCGCCGGTGGAAGGGACGGTCCCAGGTGTTGCGGGGCGCCACGCCTTTCGGGCCCTTTTCCAACCGGCGTGGGAGGCCGTTCGCCGGCATGGCGGGTGGGCTGGAATCGCGTTCGCGGTGGTGTTCGTGGCCCTGTTCAGTTCCTTCTTCAGGCACCTGCAAGGGCCGCTCGACGCTTTCAAGACCTACTGGATCTGGGGCGAGCGCGCCGGCGGCGCCTCGCCGCACGTTCATCCCTGGTCCTTTTACTTCGAACGACTGCTTTGGTTCCGGGCGCGCAATGGCCCGGTCTGGAGTGAAGCGTTCGTGTTGGCTTGGGCGGTCGTAGGGGGGGCTGTCGCGCTCAACCGCCGCGGGTGGTGCGGGCGCTCGCGTTTCGTGGCGGTGTTTGTCGCGGCCTACACCGTGGCACTCGCATCGATCTATGCCGTGATTCCGTACAAGACGCCGTGGTGTCTGTTGGGGTTCTACCACGGTGTCCTGATACTCGCCGGCTATGGTGTCGTATGGGTCTGGCAACGGTTTCGCCACGTCGCCGCGCGGAGTGTGCTGCTGCTGCTGCTGCTCGCCGGTGGCGCGCACCTTTCCTGGCAAAGTTCACGTGCGACGGGTGAGTTCGCGGCTGATTTTCGTAATCCGTGGGTTTACGGCCACACCTCGGCGGACCTCTGGAATCTCCTCGAACAAATCCGGGAGGTGTCGGTGGCGCATCCCGACGGCCGGCGCATGCCCATGCAGGTGATGGTGCCGGAGAGTGGGTACTGGCCGTTGCCGTGGTACCTGCGGGATTTCGAAAGGGTGGCCTGGTGGGACCGCGTGCCCGACGAACCGCTCGCGCCGCTGGTGGTGACGGCTTCACGCCTCGATGCGCGTCTCGAGGAGAAGTCGGGCAAGGCATGGCGCATGGTCGGCCTGTTCGAATTGCGGTCGCGCGTGTTCGTGGAATTGAACGTCGAGTCGGGATTGTGGAAGTCGTTCCTCGAGACGCGCGCGAAAGCCCGCGCCGCCGAGGCTGCAAACTGACCCGGCGGGAGAATCTTCCCGTCCCCACAAGCTTGAAGTTCCCCCCAATCGGGGGAGGCTGACGGCAACCAGAAAGGCTCCATGCTCGCCAAGTACATCATCGAGTACAGCGTGCAGTTTCGGAGGCACGCTCATCCCTGTCAGCACGTCACCGACGATCCCGTCGCCGCGACGGAATTCCTCGCCGAATTGTTGGAGCGCGGATTCCGCGTCTGCGGCGTCCAGCACGAGGGAGTCCCGCTCGGGGCGACCGAGACCGATCGCCTGCTGAAGGCGGCGGCCGGGATGCTCGCGGCCCGGCACCTGTCGCGCTCCCTGGGACTGTCCATGGAAGAGGTTGGCTACCGTTTTGGATTCGCTGGTTAAGCACGGCAGCCGCCGAGGTGCGCGTTGCGAAATTGGCACGCTGCCCGCTTGAGATTGTCACCCGCGTTGGGGACGATGCGCCGCCGTTTGACGCAGGCGGGCCCAGTTCTCACCCGTTCCGCGGATCCGACGTCCACGCCGTCGTGCCCAACTCCCACCCACCCGATCCTACCGTCCCGGTTCGCGACGATGACGGCGCCGGAGCGATGGTGGCCTGGCGCAGCGCGCTCTACCTGGGCGTCCTGGTCCTCGGTTACATTGGGATCTACCTCTGCCGGAAAAACCTTTCGGTCGCGATTCCGATGCTGCGCGAAACCTTCGGCGCGTCGGGCGAGCAATTGGGGCAGATCGCCAGCATCAGCACCATTGCCTATGTCGTGGGGAAGTTCGGCTTCGGGGTGGTCATCGACCGCGTCGGCGGCCGGATCTGTTTCCTGACGAGTCTCCTGCTCGTGGGGATCATGGGAGGATTGGGCGGGTTGGCGCCGACCCTCGGAGCCCTGACCGTCATCTACAGCTTCAACCGCCTCGCGGGATCGGTGGGGTGGGGGGCCATGGTGAAACTGGTGCCGGACTGGTTCCCGGCGCGCTGGCATGCCTTCGCCATGGCCGTCCTGTCGCTCGGCTTCGTGTTCGGTGGTGCCTGCGCCACCTTTCTCGCCGGATGGATCGCGGGATTGCCGGGCAGCAACTGGCGTTGGGTGATGGGCGGACCAGCCGCTGTGCTGGTCGTGATCCTGATCCTCTGCTGGGCCATCCTGCCGAAGACCGACGCCTCCGGCCACGGCGGGGCACGCCCGGAGAAGGAGGGGGAGCGCGTGGGACCCAAGGGTGGCTTCAGTCTCGAGCAAGTGAAGGAGCTCTTCCGCGTGCGGCAGTTCTGGGTGGTCTGCGGGCTGAGCTTCACGCTCACGCTGCTGCGCGAGACCTTCAACACGTGGACCGTCGACTTCTTCCGCTCGCAATGGCCGGATGAACTCACCACGCGGGGAGCGGCCTTTTTGTCGACCACCTTCGACGTCTGTGGTGCCGCGGGAATCCTGCTGTTGGGCTGGGTGTTCGGCCGGGTCCAGCCGCGGGTGCGCCAGATTCTGCTGCTGGGAATCCTCGGTGCGCTTGGCCTGGCACTTTATGCACTGCCGCTGGTGGCGCGCGAAGGGCTGGCCGCGGGAACGCTCACCGTAGGACTGGTGGGTTTCCTGACCTACGGTCCCTACAGCCTGCTGGCTGGCGTCCTCGCGCTGGAGATCCGCGGGCGCGGTTACGTCGCGACGGTGGCGGGACTCGTCGACGGAGCGGGCTATGTGGCGGCGGCGATGGCAGGCAAGCAGTTCGGGCTCCTCCTCGATCGCGGAGGCTACGCCCTGGCGTTTCCGTGCCTCGCCGTGCTGGCTGTGGTCTCTGCGGTGCTCTGCCTCTTTCTCTATCCACGCGAAACGCGAAACGCGGAGCGCTTGAACGCTGGAGCGGCGCCGGTCTAGCCCAACAGCATCATGGCGCGGATGAGCAGGACGGCGATGGTGAGCAGGGTGAGGATGCCCGCCGGCATGAGCTTGCGCGTCTTCTGGAACCGCCGCGCGAAGACCACCACGAGAACGACGAGGATGAGGTCGGCGACGAACGGGGAGCCAAGGTAGCCGAGCGCGGCCACGATCAGCAGCGCCGCGAACACCACGGACATCACGAGCGAGACGGTGCTCTTCGCCTTGACGAAGCCGAAGATGCCGCCGGCGAGCAACAGGACGCTGTAGATCCAGAGGAGTGTCTCGGGTTTCATGGAGGAATCCGCCCCGAGGCTCGTTCAGCCGGCCTGCACGTCCAAGCTCAGAATCTCGCCGTCAGCACACTCGATGTGCACTTCCATCGGACGGCAGCACACCTCGCAATCCGTGACCAGCCGTTGGGAGCCATGCGTGGTGTCCACCGCCAGGCACGACGTTTCTCCACAATAGGGGCACTGGATTTCCGCGGTGTCCTGCATGCGATCAGGTGCCGGGGGTCAATTCTCGCACCACCCGCGCCGTCTCCTGGCGTACCGATTCGAGGTCGGCCGGAGTGCGGACCGGGGCGTAGCGCGCATCGTTGCAGCGCTGAAACAAATGGTGCAGCGACTGAAGGGTCGCGTCCCCCACCCCATGTGGCTTGAGGACCGATTCCAGATCGCCCTCGGTGATCGCGGCCGGCGGAAGATCCGCGCGCAGGGCGACGCTCTCCTGCAGAATCCGGAAGAGTTGCGTGAAGAACGCGTCGCTGTCGCCCGCCTGCGCCGTGCCGGCCAGGGAGTCGAGTCCCTTGCGGATGCTGGAAGCGAGGGCACGTCGACGCAGCGTGACGGCATCGGCACCGAAATGCCGACGCACCTGGACGGACGCGCGCCATCCCAGCCATCCGATCCAGGGCAGCCCGGTGAGCGCCAGCAGGAGACCGTGGGATGGTTCCGTAGCGCGGGTGGCAGTCCAGGCCCCGAGATGATGACGCAGGGGCGCCAGTTCGGGAGGTGCCTGGGTCGGAGCCGCAGTGGCACCGGCACCCGTCGGCGAGGGAATCGCAGGAGCGGCTGCACCGGGAGCGACCATGAGGGGCACCGCCGCGGTCCTGATCGTTCGATACGCGCGGGTCGCGGGAGAAAAGAAACTGAACGACGCGGCCGGGAGCGCCGTGATCGAAGGGGATTCCGGAGTCACCACCTGCTCGAACTTTTTGGTGCCCTCGATGCCCAGTTGATCCTCGGTGGCGAAGGTGGCGTTCGGCGGGTAGACGCGAAACTCCTTCCATTCGGGTGGCTCCGTCCACTGCACCGAATCAAAGTTGCCCTTGCCGGCGAGGTCGATGCGCAGCGTGATCGGGTCCCCGGCGCGGGCGTTGGTGGGCGTGGCGGAAAGTTGGATCTCGAACTCGCCGACCGCTCCCGAGAAACCGACGGGCACGCCGGTGCGGGGCAGGGGCAGGACCTCGATGGTTCCCGGTGCCGAGGCAAGCGTGAGGCGCTTGGTCTCGCGCAGGCCGAAAAAGGCTTCCTCGAAGAAATCGGAGGCGCCGCCGCCCCGGCGGGAGGCGAGTTGCACATCCAGAATGCAGTTCGACGCCTGGACCTGGAGTTTGCCACTGCGCGCCGCCGTGATGGGTTGCAGGAAGCGCGCGCGCGAATAGATGCGGTTGTTGGTGCGGATGTTCCCCTCCTGCCCGCCGTCCACGACCTTCCCGAGCGTGAAGCCGTCGGCCTGGAGCTGTGGCACCTGCTTGAGATTGCCGCCCAGGGCGTAGAGGTGGATCTCAGCCACGAACGTTTCACCGACGTAAACCGGACGATCCGGAAGCTGGAGACGCAAAACGCCACCTGGTCGAGGCCGTCCGAACGCGCGGCGGCCGGGTCGTTCTGCTGGACGACCCGTAAGGCGAGGG
>CAZYJB010000336.1:0-5412 GCA_964647675.1 uncultured Verrucomicrobiota bacterium
GGGCCAACGAAGATCTCGTCATCGGTGGTCTTGGTGGCGACACGATCCATGCCGGCGATGCCAACAACATCGTCCTGGGTGACCACGGGTTCACCGACTACGTGATCTTTGATGGAGATCCCACCGGACTGGATGTTGTCAGCACGACCGACCCTGTCTCCGGTGGAGACGACAGCCTCCGCACGGGCAATGGCCGCGACATAATCCTCGGCGGCACCGGAGCCGATCAGGTCTGGGCGGGCACCAACAACGATCTCGTGTTTGGTGATCACGCCCGGCTGCAGTCGAATCCGGGCGCATCCGTGGATGGGAATCTGCTGCCGCTGTCGACCCTGACCCCGGCCTTCGCCTTCACGGCCATCGACACACTCACCACCCATCTGGGAGGCAACGACATTCTCTACGGTGAGGACGGCCTCGATATCCTGCTCGGACAACAGGGCGCCGACGTGATCTTCGGCGGCCAGGGGGACGATGATGTCATCGGCGGCCACAACGTGGCAGGCGGCCACGACGGCGAGGACCGCCTGGACGGTGGCAGCGAGAATGACGTGGTGGCGGGGGACAATGCCGTCGTATTGCGCCGCGGGGACACGCTGAGCCCGCTGATGCGCGTGTTGACCGGTTCGCTCATCTACGGAACCAGCATTTCGTCTGGGAACGACGGCGCGATACTCGTGGGCAGCGCCTCGCGCAACAGCCCTGACGGAGTCCAGATGCGGACGATCACAATCCTTGATCACTCGATTACGATTGAATCGGGATCGCCCGAGTTGTTTGGAGCCGATTACCTCGCCGGCGGGGCCGGCGACGACCTGGTGTTCGGCCAGTTGGGCAACGATCGAATCCAGGGTGACGGCTCGATCACGCTCGCAGCGAATGCGGCGACCGACGTCAAGGCCGCGCGTCTGTCCGATGGCACGTTGCAGGTGATCTCCTCCGTGGAGAATCTCGCAACGGATGGTGACGATTACGTCGAAGGCAATGGCGGCAACGACGTCATCTTCGGCAACCTGGGGCAGGATGACCTGGTGGGCGGCAGCTCGGATCTTTTCGGGCTGGGCGACGGCAGCCTGCGTCCGGATGGGTCGGATGTGATCTTCGGAGGTGCTGGAACGGACATTGCGCGTGGGCACACAGGTGACACGACGGCGATAGGGCACGCCCAGGATTCGGATGCGATCGTCGGCGACAATGGACGCGTGCTGCGGTTGGTGGGCATCCATGGCGGAGCCGGTGGCGCCTACCTGATCTTCGCCTACGACAACTACACGGCGCTGGCGGGCGGCAAGGTCATTCCGCGCGCGATCGACTTCCTCGACTACACGCCTGGCGGGCCTGATTACCTCCCGACCCAGGCGGCCCTGGATCAGGGTGGCGCTGACGAGATCCACGGTGAGTCCGGTGACGATTTCATCCATGGCCTGAAGGGCGACGATGTGCTGTTCGGCGAAGGCCAGGATGACGACCTGACCGGTGGCTATGGCGCCGACTGGATCTCCGGCGGCGCCGGCTCCGACGGCGTGCTGGGCGATGACGGTCGCATTTCGACCAGTCGAAACGGCACGGCGGAGCCGCTTTACGGGATTGCCGCGACGGTGCAGGGCAGCATTTCGACCCCGGGCAGCATGCAGACGGCAACCATCAACGTGACCGGTGCGTTGAAGAAGACCGTCAATCTGACGCCGTTCAATGTGGACCCCAACACGGGCGGCCAGAACCCGCTGTACGTGGCGGCGCACGCGAACGACGTGATCTACGGCGGCCTGGGTGGCGACTTCCTCCACGGTGGCTCCGGCGATGACGCGATCTCGGGCGCGGAAGCGCTTCCCGAGTATTATGCGCGCGCCGTGAACGGCTACTGGACGGTTTCGGGCGGCGTTCTCCAGGTGCAACGCGGACGCGATGTGCTGGCTTGGGGCCAGGCCGGTCGCGCGGGCGAGTTCGCGGCCTATGACGAGTACAAGCCGATGTCCAAGGTCTGGGTGGTGCCGGCCACCGGCGAGTTCACCGAAGCGACGACGCCGGGAGCGGTGCCATTCATCCTGAACTTCGTCGACGCCGAGGCAGACGGCAACGATGTGGTCTTTGGCGACCTTGGCAACGACTGGCTTGTGGGTGGCCGCGACCGGGACACTCTCTACGGCGGCTGGGGTGACGACCTGCTGAATGGCGATGACCTGCACGACACCGCGGGCGGCCTCAACAACGTCCCGGACACCGATCCGAGCTACGAGGATCGCGCCTACGGCGGTGCGGGGCGCGACATCCTGATCGCCAACACGGGCGGCGACCGGCTCATCGACTGGACCGGCGAGTTCAACAGCTACCTGGTGCCGTTCGCAGCGTTCGGTGCGCCGACGATCAGCCGCGCGGTCCAGCCCGCTCTCATGCAGTTCCTCTACGACCTGTCCAAGAGCGACGGTGCGGATCCGACGCGGTCAGCAGACACCGGGGCGGCTGCGGATCGAAACGGGGAACCTGAGGGTGAACTTGGCCTCGTCAAGCAATCCGATTTCGCGTGGCGGGACCAGACCGGTGCTCCGGATGATCCGCAGCCCGGCAACATCCCCGGCGGAAGCCGTGATGTGCTGCGTTCCGCCGACTTCAATGCCGGCACCGCGGACGGGTTCGCGCCGGACAGCGGTACGTGGACCGTCTCGGGCGGGCGGTTCGAAGTGCGTCCGACCGTGCAAGGCAGCGACGCAGTCAGCGTGTTCTACGTCGACGCCCAGCGCCCGATTTACTATGAGCTGGCCGCAACCATCAACGCGTGGAAACCGACCGGCGGTTACAAGGCGAATGCCTACCTGATCTTCGACTACCAGAGCCCGACCGACTTCAAGTTCGCCGGGGTCAACGTGTCGACCAACAAGATGGAAATGGGCCGTCGCACGGCGTCTGGCTGGATTGTGGATGTCCAGAGCCCGGGACAGTTCAAGAGCGACACGAACTACAATATGCTCCTGGCGGTGAACGGCCTGACGGCGACCCTGCTGGTGAACAATGCCGCCGTCTTCAGCCATGCATTCCAGCCGCGAGTCATCGATGGGTATAGCTATGCGCTGAACACCGGCATGGTGGGCATCGGCGGCGACAACTCGCGGGCTCGGATCGACAATGTCGCGGTCCAGGTCCTCCCGCCGATCATCACGTTCACGTCCACGGACACCTTTTCGGACGGCATCGCCGACCTGTTCGGCAGTTCGCAGGTGGGGCTGTGGTCGGTGACCGGCGGTCGTGACAACGGGAGCCTCTTGCCCGGCGTGGATCTCGCGGCATCGACCTTCGACCTCAACCTGAGCACGGCGTCATTGCTGCAGATCGACGCCAAGCTCTCGACCCAGGGTCATGGCGGTCTGGTGTTCGACTATTACGATGCAAATCACTTCAAGTTTGCCGCACTGGTCGCGGGTCAGAACCAGGTGGTGATCGGACACCGCACCGCCAGAGGGTGGGTGATCGACGCTGTGGTGTCCAAAACGGTCACGGCGGGCGTCGATTACCGACTGGGTCTCTCCTTGAAAGGCACCACCGTCAGCGTCTCGGTCGACGACCAGTCCCTCGTCGGGTACGTCTACAACTCCGTGGTCGTCGACGGCGAGGCGGGCTTTCTGACGCGCAACGCGTCGAGTTCGTTCGACGAGGTGACGGTGAATGCGGGCGATCCCCAGCAAGTTCCCTGAGCACCCAAAGGGGTTCACGACCTCGAATGCGCCTTGGGCCGTCGTCCGGAGCGCGAAGCCGGTTGAGATCAGATCGACGCGGGCAGCGCGTGCCGACGCGGATCCGGGCCTCGGTCAATGCACGCGCCAGCGATCCAAAGCTCAGCCGAGGTCGGTTCCTGCGAACGAAAGCGACTCGTCCAGCCAATCGTCGGTGCGCAGCACCGTCTTGCGCATCTTGAAGGCGGCGCGCTGCGCATTGCGCTGGGCCATCTGGAATCCCAGCCTCACCGAGGTTCCGAGTTCCCCGCGCGCATTGGCCGGAACGGAAAGCAGTCCCGCGTAAAGGCGTTTCGGCAGATGCCGTTTCAGCAGCTCGTCCTCGCGGCTGACGAAGGCCTGGGCACTGCCCGGATCCCCTTGGCGCGCGGCACGGCCGAAAAGCTGACGATCGACACGTCCCGATTCGTGGCGCTCGGTGGCCAGCACGTGGAGGCCGCCGTGGCCCACGACGCCCTGGCCGAGTTTGATGTCGGTGCCGCGGCCGGCCATGTTCGTGGCGATCGTGATGCGCCCGGGCTCGCCGGCGCAGGCGATGATGACGGCCTCTTCCGCGTGGCGCGCGGCGTTCAGGACCTGGCAATGCACCCCGCGTACCGCCAGGCGCTCCGCGACCAGTTCGCTGTTGAAGACACTGCGCGTGCCGACCAGCACCGGGCGGCCCTGCTGATGGATGCGCAGGACCTCCTCGACCACGGCGGTCCACTTGGCTTCCTCCGAGGCGAAGATGCGGTCGGGAAAGTGCTGGCGGATGCAGGGCCGGTTTGGCGGGATGGCAACCACCGGGAGGCGGTAGATCTGCCAGAACTCAGCCGCTGCCTCGCGCGCCGTGCCGGTCATTCCCGCCATGCGCTGGTAGAGCCGGAAGTAGCGCTGGAAAGACAGCCGCGCGAGCGTGTCGGTGGGGTCGGTGACTTCGATGTCTTCCTTGGCCTCCACGGCCTGGTGCAATCCGGCGCGCCAGGTGCGGTTGGGCATGGGACGTCCGGTGAACTCGTCGACGATCACCACCTTGCCGTCCTGCAGGATGTACTGGCGCCCTGGATGATAGAATTCGCGCGCGACCAGCGCCTGCCGCACGAGTTCGAAGCGCCGCAGTGGACCACGCCAGAGGCCGGGAAGACGTGCGCAGCGTTCCTCGAGCTTCCTCCGGCCGCTGGCGGTGAGGTCGATCTCGCGGTAGCGCACATTGATCTCGTAATCCGTGCCTGCCTGCAGTCCCTCCGTGATACCCGAGGCCGTGCGCACCGCCTCGCGCAGGGCATCATTCTTCCGCATCGACGAGATGATGAGCGGGGTGACGGCTTCATCGATCAGCACGCTGTCCGCCTCGTCGACGATCGCGCTGTGAAGTCCGCGCATGACCACGCCGTCGGGGACATTCGCGTGCGCGGGCTTCAACATGCGCCGGATGAGGCGCCGGGTAGGATCGCGGAGGGCCGAGAGGTGCAGGGCGTCGCGCAGGAAATCGGCGACGACCTCCTTACTCGTGGCGTAGGTGACATCGCAGTCGTACTGACGGCGCCGTTCGTCGGGCGCCATGCCCGCGGTCACGTGTCCCACGCGCACACCGCAGAAGCGGTAGAGCGGCCCAAACCACTCGGCGTCGCGCTGCACGAGGTAGTCATTGACCGTGACGACGTGGCAGGGACGCCGGGTCCAACCCCACAGGACGGCCGCGAGACTG
>CAZYJB010000337.1:0-4986 GCA_964647675.1 uncultured Verrucomicrobiota bacterium
GACGAATATATTCGCGCTGGCGCGACGGTCGAGGCGATGCAGGGGCTGAAGCCGCCGCTCGCGATGCTGGCAGCCCAGGCGCGCCGACAGCGTTCCCGGTCCTCCTCGTGCAGGCTGCGCACCAGCGCGTCGCCGGGCAGCTCACCCTCGGCGGACTCGATGTACTCGTGGAACCGGTGATTGGCGTAGGTGACCTCACCCTCCGCGGTCGCCGACCACACCATCAGAGGCAGCGATTCCGCAAGTTGCCGGAACCGCTGCTCGCTGGCCGCGAGCGACGCCTCCATGGCGCGAAAGCTCGTGATATCCAGCACCGTGCCGGCAATGCCTTGGGGTCGCCCTTCCGCGTCGCGGATCACTTCCCCACGTTCACGCACCCACCGGATGCCGCCATTGCCAAGCACGACGCGGTGCTCCTCGTCCAGCGGGCCATCGCCCCGCAATGTCGCTTCCCGCGCGCGGCGCAACCGGTCGCGATCTTCCGGATGCACACGGTCGAGGAACGCGGCGTAGTTCGCGCCAAATCGCGCGGGATCCAACTCGAAGATGCGGAACACTTCGTCCGACCACGTGAGCGAGCCCGACCCAAGGTCGATCTCCCAGTTGCCGAGGTGCGCGATGCGCTGCGCCTCGCGCATGCGTCGGTCGCTCGCGGCCAGAGCCTCCAGTGTGGAGAGCCGCTCGATCAGGACCGCCAGGAGGTTCGCGACGGAACCCATGAAATGCAGGTCGTCCGCGGAATGCCGCCGCGGCTCGGAGGCATAGGCCTCGAGCACTCCCCAAGGCCGGTCCTTCAGCCGGATCGAAACCGCCAGCCCGCTGACCATACCGTGTGCGGCCAGCACGGGGGGCGCCGGGAACCGGGGTTCGAACCGGAAGTCTTCGATCACCACCGGAGCGTCGGACACGAGTGCCTGTGCGGCCGGCGTGCCGGGCGCCGCCACCATTCCCGATATCCCGGCATGCCACCCGACACCGGCGATCAGGCGAAGACCCGCACCCGAAGCGTCGGACTCGTGGATCCCGCACAACGCGGCCCCCAGGCCCTCGGCCACCAGCCCGCAGGCGGTGGGCAGAACTTCGCTCAACGTTTTGCTGGTAAGCGCCGCGCGCCCGAGGGCCGCCACCGCCTCATGCTGGCGTGCGCGCCGGCTGAGCAGGGCCTCGGCTCGTTCGAGCTCCAACACCCGGCGCCGCAGCTCCAACCGCGTCATGACCTGGCGTCCCAGCGCCTCCAGCAGCTCCCTCCGGTCCGCCACGTCGGTCCGCGGTCGCCGGTCGACCACACACAACGTCCCCAGCATCTCACCGGAAGACGTGACAAGCGGCGTGCCCGCGTAAAACCGGACCCCGGGCGCGCCGACCACAAAAGGATTCGACGCGAAGCGAGGGTCCGCCGCCGCGTCGGGTACGATCAGGAACGCGTCTCCGACCTCGGCCTGGGTGCAGAAGGCGTGCTCGCGAGGCGTCTCCGTGAGATCGATTCCCAGCTTCGACTTGAACCATTGCCGTCGCTCGTCCAGCAGGCTGATCAGCGCGATGGGCACCCCGAACAGACTCGCGGCCAGGCGCGTGATGTCGTCGAACTCCGCCTCAGGAGGCGTGTCGAGAATCTGGTACGCGCGCAACACTTCCAAGCGTCGGACTTCTTCCGCTGGAGTCAGGGACTTCATACCTCGCGCGCAACCCGCCCCGGCCGTTGCCACCGGATTCCCCAGCTTCCACGGCGTATGTCACCGCCCCGCAGTGACCCACGAGCACGGACCACGCCCGTCCCTGTACCGATCCCGGGTGGAGACGAGTGAGCGACGCCACCACGCAACCCAAGACCCGCTTCCGCGTCGACACATTTCTCCAACCGACGCGCGGCCGCTGCCGTCCGTCAGGGCGCCACCAGTCGCGCCAGGTGCTTCACCAGATCGTCCACGGGTCGATTCAGTCCATTCTCCTGGTAGGCGACCGCCCCTTCCCGATCGAGCAGCGTGATGAGGTTGGAATGCGCATACTGCCCGCGCTCGTCGCGCCGGTAGTTCACGCCAAGCAACGCCGCAAGTTCGCGCACGTCGTCGTTCGTGCCGCGGAGGAGCGACCAGCGGTCGAGCGGCAGTTCCTGCCGTTCGCGAAAGGCACGCAAGGCTGCGGGGGTGTCGTTCTCCGGATCGATGGAGACCAGCACCACGTCGACGCCCGCCCGAACTCCGACCGGCAACGCGGCGTCCACCCGCTTGAGATCGTGCACGAGGATCGGACAGGCGAATTCGCAGCGGCTGAAGAAGAGCACCAGCAGGACCGGACGCCCTCGGAATTGCGCGAGGGGCACGGTGCGCTCGCGGTCCGAAGTCCACGTCGACTCGAGCTGGTAGATCGAGTTCCCCGCCAGCGGCTGCGAGGCAGGCACGGGCCGACAGCAGGGCGGAAGCACAGCCGCGCTGCCCGCGGAGGCAGGGGGCGCAGGTGCGGCTGGCTCGGACGCCTTTGCGGTTGCGGGAATGACAGCCAGGACGAGCAGGAGGCGGAGAAGGGTGTTCATGGCATTCAGAGATCACGGGCACAGCGGAAACCAAGATTCGGCAACGCGTAGGCGGCCCGCAGGCTGCTGCGGAATCCATAGCGCAGGTAACCAGGGAAATCGGCGGGATCCGTTGCACCGGCCGCGCCGCCTCCGCAGAAGAGCTGGCGATCCAGCCCCGTGTCCCCGCGAGCGTCGCCCGTGACAAGCGCCGAGTTGAAGTCGCTCGTCCATTCCCAAATCAGACCGTGCAGATCCTGGATGCCGTCGACGCTGGGCGGACGCGACCCGACCGGCGGCAACACCGCAGGGGCCGGCGAGGCATACCAGCGGGCGATGAGCCTGACGTAGGCGGGATCCGCGCGACCGTCCCGCACCGTGAACCCTGCCGAGGCCGCCAACTCCCACTCGTCCGTCGTGGGCAGCCGGCAACCCCGCCACGCGGCATAGGCTTTGGCGGCGAACCACGACACCTGAGTCACTGGCCGCAGGGCCGCCTCGGGTCCGCCCGGGTCCAGGTCGTCCACCCAATGTCGCAGGTAGTTCGTGTCCGCGAATAACCTGGCCACCTCGCTGCGTCGCCAGCGCGGATGCTGCCGCAGGAACGCGAGAAACTCTCCGTTGGTGACGGGGCGACGATCGAGTCGGAACGCGGCCACCGGGACGGCATTCGAACTTGCACCCCCACGGAACAGCGGGCGAAGCAAGCCGGCAGGGACGACCGCCATGTCCCCCGGCGACGGCACCGACTGGGCCGGGACGCGCGGTAACTCGGACGCCGCGAAGACCAGGACCAGAGAGCAGCCGATGACACGCCAGGAGAGCATGGGAGCCTTTCACTCGAACGAGTTGGAACCCGCTGCCGCCGCGGAAACCGGCGTTTCGCTGCGGATGCGCCGCACCTGGTCGGCGGGGACGGCATCCCCGGAGTTTCCCCAACTGTTGCGGACGTAGGTCAGCACGTTCGCGATCTGGTCGTCGGAGAGATGCCCGTGGGGAATCATCACACCGTTGAATTTCTTGTCGTTCACCACCACTTCGCCGGTCATGCCCTGGAGCACGGTGCGAATGGAACGATCAAGGTCGGACATCAGGTAATCCGAATTACCGAGGGGCGGAATCTGGCCGGGAACGCCTTCGCCGTTGGGCTGGTGGCAGACGAAGCAGGTCTGCATGTAGACCTGTTTCCCCTTCTCCATCTGGATCTCGCGCGAAAGCGTCGCGATCTTCGGATCGGACCGGATGGCCTCCTTCATCTCGTCCTGCAGCGCACTCACGCGACGCAGCGCCTGCGATCCAGCGTCGGCCTGCTGGCCCAGGTAGACGGCGTCGACCTCCTTGCCGGAATAGACGACCAGATCGGGCGGCCCTTCGACCTTGAGCATCCCGAGCGCGCCCTTGTTGAACGCTCGGAAGAGGGAATGGTCGACCAGGATGAACGTCCCCGGCACCTCCAGCTTGAAGTCGACCATCACCGATCCGCCGGAAGGGATGAGGGTCGTCTGCACCTGCTCCTGGGACGGTCGGATACCGCCCTCCTGGTAGACATGGTCGAAGATCTCGCCGATGACATGGAACGACGACACCAGGTTGGGGCCGCCGTTACCGACATAGAGACGCACAGTTTCGCCGACGTTGGCCTTCAAAGCCTTGTCCCCGACCAGCGAACCGACGGCGCCATTGAACACCACATAGCTGGGCTTCTCGTCGATGGCCTTGTTCTGGTCGAACGGCTGGAGCCCTTCCTCGCCATAACGCCCGGCGGTGTAGAAATCGCCCTGCATCAGGTAGAACTCGCGGTCGACCGGCGGCAGACCTCCCTTGGGTTCGACCAGGATCAGGCCGTACATGCCGTTGGCGACATGCATCCCGACCGGCGCCGTGGCGCAGTGGTAGACATAGAGACCGGGGTTGATCGCCTTGAACGAGAAGCGCGAGGAATGTCCCGGCGCGGTGAAGGAACTCGCCGCGCCACCGCCGGGGCCGGTGACCGCGTGGAGATCGATGTTGTGCGGCATCATGCTGCTCGGATGGTTGTGGAGGTGGAACTCCACGAGATCTCCTTCACGCACGCGGATGAACTTGCCCGGTACTTCGCCGCCGAAGGTCCAGAACAGGTAATCCACTCCGTCGGCGATCCGCTTCACCCCCTCCCGCACCTCGAGATTCACGATCACCTTGGTGGCATGGGAACGTTTGATCGGGGGCGGGACATTCGGAGCGAACGTGAGTTGAGCGATCTCTTCACCCTGGATGCTTGGATCGGTGGGTTTCGGGACGGTGGCGAGGACGGGCGTCTCCGCCCGGCCGAGCGGCGCCGAAGCCGTGAGGCAGAGTGCCGTGAGAAGTAGCCCGCGGGACAGCGCGCGGCGGGACGTGGACCGGATTGTTTTCATGGGCGTAGCAAGGGGAGTCAGGGTTCGGTAGGGACATCTCCCGCATGGCCCCCAGTGAACCCCAGGTCAGGCGTCGCGGCC
>CAZYJB010000337.1:4996-5385 GCA_964647675.1 uncultured Verrucomicrobiota bacterium
CAATCCCGGCGGCCCAAGCGCGGCCCACGAGCGGAATCCTTGACCTGCGTCAACCGCGTCCCGGGCTCCAGCCAAGCGTTCGACCACTCTGCGGTCGACGAGTCCCGTCAACGGGTTACGCCGCCGCTCCGAATCCAACCTTATCACCCGCCCTCACAACACCGTCGCCCCACTCAAGGCGGAAGGCATCTACTCGAAGTTCCCGATCTATTTCCCGCTTTGGATGAAAACCTCCGCCGATCATCCCTGGCTCAAGGGCTACGATGGCCTGAAACACCCATTCACAGCGCCCATGTTCAACCGGACGTTCCAGGAACAGTAGCCTGGTGGATCGCAAGGGCCGGACTGTGCGGTCGAGCAGAGGGGAACTTCGGCTCGATTTGGGCGAA
>CAZYJB010000338.1:0-5375 GCA_964647675.1 uncultured Verrucomicrobiota bacterium
GCAGAGGCCGCCGTCGCGCGACCGGTGCCGCCTCCGAAGCAAAGCAGGAGGACGGTCGATGCCGAGGCGGCATGCCGGAGCAAAAGTTGGTAGGGCGATTGAGTAAATTGCATGGGACAGACAAACACACTCCCGGACGCGCATGGTGAGGGGGCGTCGTGGGGGCTGCGGCGTGCGACAAAACGCGTACGAAAGACCGACAGCCGTGACCGACCGCAACCGATCCGGGGCGGGGTTTGATTGATGCGTGGCCCTCCGAGCCACCGCTCCGCGACCGGCTACTTTACTTTTCTACTTGCGTCGCGCTCTGGGGGCGCAAAAGCGGGCGGAAGGTGCCCGGTCGCGCAGGGAATGCAAGCCAGATTTTAAGAAAAATCGATGCCCCGAGGCCCACGGCCCGGGCTTGGCTTCTGAACTCCAGCAGCTTGCGGCGGTTGATGACAATTTCAGGGGCGCCGCCGCGCACCGCATTTTTCCTAGGCCATTCCGCATCTGGGCCGCTTCCAGCCGGCGTCCTGGAAATTAGGTCGCGCGGACGGAGGCCGGCCGCGCAGACTTGGCGGCGGTCCACTTCGATCCCTGCGATGTCGGCACCTGGAAGACCCTTCGACGACGGCACGCGCCGCGCATTTCTCGCGCGTTCGGCGGGTGGTCTCGGCGCCTTGGCGCTCTCGCATCTCCTGGCCCGTGCCGGATCTCCGTCGGTGGCGGTTGAGCGGCACCCGGCCGCACCCACTCTGCCGCGCGCCCGGGCGAAGGCGGTGATCAGCCTCTTCCAGCACGGCGGGCCGAGCCAGATGGACCTCTTCGATGCCAAGCCGGCGCTCAACCGCTGGGATGGCAAGCCGTATCCGGGCGGCGAGCTCGAGATCCATTTCGACAAGCAGGCGGGCAACGTGCTCGGGGCGCCCTACGCCTTTCACGCTCACGGGCAGTGCGGCATGGAATTGTCGGAACTGCTGCCGCACACGGCGTCGATCGCCGATGACATCACGCTGGTGCGGTCGATGACCACGGAGTCGGTGGATCACGAGTCGGCCTTGCGCCTGATCCACACCGGGCGGTTCCTGGCGGGGGCGCCGACGCTGGGCGCGTGGATGCTGTATGGGCTGGGTTCGGCCAACGAGAACCTGCCGGCCTACGTGGTGCTCGGGGATCCCGGCGGTCTGCCGGTGGACGGTGAGCGCAACTGGTCCTCCGGATTCCTGCCGGCCGTGCATCAGGGAACGCCCTTCCGCGGGGGGCCGTCGCCGGTCTTCCACTTGAAGACGCCGGAAGGCGTGACGCCGGCCGCGCGCTCGAACCAGCTCGCGACATTGGCTCGCTGGAACCGGCGGCATGCGTTGCGGCATCCCGGAAGTACGGAGCTCGCCGCGCGCCTGACCAACTTCGAAACCGCGGCGCGCATGCAGGCGGCGGTGCCTGACGCGCTCGACCTGTCGCAGGAACCCGAGGGGATCCGACGCCTCTACGGCTTGGATCGTCCCGAAACAGAGGAGTACGGCCGCCGATGTCTCATCGCCCGGCGGCTGGTCGAGCGCGGCGTGCGGTTCGTCCAGCTGTTCCTGGCGGGTCAGCCCTGGGACACCCACGACAAGAACTCGGAACGGCTCAAGGGCCTGTGTGCCCGTACCGACCAGCCAAGCGCGGCGCTGGTGAAGGACCTCCGGCAACGCGGTCTGCTGGAGTCGACGGTGGTGCTATGGACCGGTGAGTTCGGACGTCTGCCGGTGTCGCAGGGGAAGGACGGGCGTGACCACAACCGGCACGCCTTCTCGTTGTGGGTGGCGGGCGGCGGGTTTCGAGCGGGGCACGTGCACGGGGCAACGGACGACTTCGGATACAAGGCGGTGCAGGACGTGGTGAGCGTGCACGACTTCCACGCCACGCTGCTGCACACCCTGGGCCTTGATCACGACGCGCTGGCGGTTCCGCACGAGGGGCGCCCCGCCAGTCTGACCGATGCCGAGGTGACCGGGGCGCGGGTGGTGCGGGCGCTGCTCGCCTGACCTCAGTGCCCCCGGACCGCGCCTCTGCTCAAGCTCCGGGTGCCTCCGTCCGATGATACGCACCGGGAGTGCCGTCGGAAGCCAGCCCGGTCCCTTGCGCAGCGCCGTCGCGGACGTGGAGTACCACGCCTCGCCGGAAGCACGGGTGACCTGGAGCAAACGGCCCGAGTCGGTCGCGACCGAGAGGAGTTTTATCCATGCCCACCCCCCTCATTTTCTTGTCCCGTGGTCTCGTCGTCTCGTGCCTTTCCATCGCCTCCGCCTCCGCGCTCGCGGTGCCGATTGAGGGGCTGTGGAACACAGGCGTCGACAGCGCCGGCTTGGCGCAGGGCGTGGGATTCAACGAGGTGCACTATTCGGCGACGTTGCCCGACGGGGCGAATCCCGCCTACCAGTTCCGCACCGTGGCGCGGCCGGGTGTCTATGTGACGCCGCCGTCGGGTTCCGCCTGGATCGGTCCCAGCCTCGTGGCCGACGAGGGCGCTCTCGTGGACGACCCGGTGGGCACCTACGTGTACAAGCTGTTGTTCTCGCTGGAAGGGATCGATCCCACGTCGGCGCTCATCGGCGGCCAGTGGTCCAGCGATAACTATTCGTCCATCTGGCTCAACGGACAGCAGACCACCTACCAGTTGGGCAAGGAAGACTTCCGGTCGCTGACGTCGTTCAGTCTCTTTGACGGGATGCTGGGCCTCAGCGGTCAGCCGATCGACTTGGATCCGTCGTGGAACACGCTCGAGTTTCGTGTGGTCAACGCCACCGGCTCGGGCAATCCGAGTGCATTGCTGGTCTCCGGGATGGCGGGCGAAGGGCGGAGCGTACCGGACGGTGGCTCGGCGCTTCTGATGGTCGGTGGTGCCTTCGCGGCGATCCTGGGCCTCGCCCATCGCTGGGGGGGCCGACGGACCGCCTGAGCCGCGGTCGCGACTCCGTCTGCTCGACGGTGGGCTCGCCTTGGGAGCCCTTCCTGCGCACCCTTCGCGCATGGGATCCGTCGATGCCTTCAACCTGCGGCGGCGGCCGCGTCGCCTCCGGCAGTCGGTGGCCATTCGTGCCCTGGTGACGGAAACTCGCGTCACCGCCGACGATCTCGTCGCCCCCTTGTTCGTGCATGCCGGCGACTCGCCACGCGTCGGCGTGCCGTCGTTGCCCGGGGTGTCGCGATTGTCCCTGGATGCCCTGGAGGACGAGTGCCGAGCGCTCGCGGGACTGGGCGTGCGCGCCGTGGCCCTGTTCCCGGTCACGCCGGCGGATCTGAAGGATCCCGAGGGCCGTGAATCCGAGAACCCTGGCAACCTCGTCTGCCGGGCCATCGCGCGCGTGAAGCAGTCCGTGCCCGACATGGTCGTGATCACCGACGTGGCACTCGATCCCTACACCAGCCATGGCCACGACGGCGTGCTGGATGCGCGGACCGGGGACGTCGACAACGATCGTACGGTGGGGATTCTGGCGCGCATGGCGGTCGTGCAGGCACGGGCGGGATCGGACTGGGTGGCGCCCTCGGACATGATGGATGGACGCGTGGGCGCCATCCGAACCGCGCTCGACGACGCGGGTCTGCACCGCACCCTGATCCTCGCGTATTCGGCCAAATTCGCCTCGGCCTTCTACGGTCCCTTTCGTGATGCGGTGGGTAGCAAGGCCGCCGCGGGAGGCAGCTATCTCGACAAGCGCACGTATCAACTGAATCCCGCCAACCCGCGTGAAGCCCTCGCGGACGCGCTGCTCGACGAGGGGGAGGGCGCGGACCTCCTCATGGTGAAGCCCGCGGGCCCTTATCTGGACATCATCCGCGCGGTGCGCGACGCGACGCGACTGCCGGTGGTGGCATACCAGGTGTCGGGCGAGTACGCCGCGCTGCACGCGGCGGCGGAACGGGGTTGGCTCGACCTCGCCGCCACCCGCGACGAATCGCTTCTGGCGATCAAGCGCGCGGGGGCGGACCTCATCTTCACCTATTTTGCGCGCGCGGCTGCGGAGGCGATGCGCGAGCTCCCTCCGGGTGGGTCGTGACCTCCGTGTCACGACTGGACACTTCTCCGCAGCCGCCGCCGTGCAGGCGGCGCACGACCGCTCTGGAGACAGGGGTCGCCACGCAATCCAGCGCAGGCTGACGCCCGCGTCTACGAAAGGGCGAACGCCCTCGCCAGTTGGGGCCGGCGAGCCACCCAGCCTTCCTCACGGCGTCGTCACGCGCACGGCGTGAAACCGCCGCTGGGACCAGTCCGCGAGTTGCTCACAGCGTTTTCCACCGACCTTCTCACCGCCTTCGTCGCCGAGAAGCGTCACCTCACCCCCGGCCATGGTGGAAGAGCTGGTGAGCAGGCCCTCCGCCTGGAATCCCTTCGGTACGGCGCCGGCAATCTCACGGGGCGCCGCCGTGGATCCGTCCCAGATGAAGAGTCGATGGCGTCCGCCCCCTTCGGCTGGCCCACCCAGGATCCACCAGCCCTCGCCGTCGCTGCGGCGCGCGAGATCGCGAATGCCGAGTCCGCCAAGATCAGGACGAAATGGAGAACCGAAGCGGGCCGGCGTGCCTTGCAGGACTTCGTCGGGATTGAGCAGGGGAATGATCAGCACGCGGCCGGCGGGCACGGGATTGCGGAAACCCATCCAGAGCGCGCCCTCGGGTCCGGCGGCGAGCCCTTCGATGTTCAGGCCGCCGGGATCTTCACCCGCCCGCGCGGAAGCAGCGTCGAGCCGAAGGGCGGCGGTTTCCGGATGCCGCGCCAGCTCAGGGACGAGAGCCCGCCACGGGCGGCCAATCGGAACCAACGTGACGCTGGGGCCGTTGGTGCGCACCTCGGTGGCGAAGAACACGTGGCGCGCGGGGCGGGCTTTGCCATCGGCATTGCGCGAGTGCGAACCGATCCAATAGACGCGGTTTCCCACGGTGGTGGCGGCCTCGAGGTCGCATTCGTCCTGCCGCCCCACGCCGAGGAATCCGGAGACGTTCACGGCGGAGACCGTGGGTCCGCCCGCCTGGCGACGGTAAAGGCGGAGGACATTGTCCTCGTCGCTGCCGGCGGCGAAGAGCGCGGGTGTGATGCCCGTCGCGGCGGAGGCATCGCAGCAGCCGGTAAATGCGAGCGACCCATCGCGCGGCGCCGGCGCGGCCTCGCCACGACCGCCACCGCCACCTCCACCGCCGAGGGCCGCGAGAAAGATCAACGCGAGCACGAGGCCCGCGCCGCGCCATCGCCGGAAACCGGATCTGGAACCGGAGTCAGGCACGACGGTCGGAGAGGTGGCGGTCGATGAACTCATAAGCCTCCCGCCGCAGTTCGGGCGGGAATCGATGCTGGGAATCCGGCCGGCGCGGCCGCGTCGGTGGGGGTGTGCAGGGCGTCCAATGCGATCAGC
>CAZYJB010000339.1:0-3245 GCA_964647675.1 uncultured Verrucomicrobiota bacterium
ACGCGCCTTCGGCGTCGGCGGGCGTGGTGAGTGTCTCCGGCAGCGGAACCACCCGCACCGTCACGCTCTCCGGCCTCTCCGGCGACGGCACGCTCGGGATCTCCATCGCTTCCGGCACCGCTTCCGACACGGCTGGCAACGTCGCCGCGGCGGCTGGCCCCTCCACCACCTTCACCGCCGACAATACGGCGCCGCTCATCAGCGCCATCCGACGCAAGACGCCGGCGTCGCAGAACATCGGCCTCACCTCCGTGATCTTTGAAGTCGAATACAGCGAGGACGTCAGCGACGTCACCACCAACCAGTTCGTCGTCACCGCAATCTCCGGCTCCGTGGTCGGATCCGTCCAGTCGGTCACGGGCGGACCGCGTCTCTACGATGTCGCCGTCGCTCTCTCAGGAGGCAGCGGAGAGTTCCGCCTCGATGTGCCCTGATGTCCTCCCGTCGCGCCACGTCCTGACCCCAACCCGTTCCCTCCCGAGGCCCATGACCATCCCCGTCGCGCCCCGAATCGCTTCTCCCATGACTGTTTCCACGCTCTCCAAGCTCGCCCGAATGCTGGGTCTGGCGACGATCGCCGCCGCGCTGCCCGTCGTCACGGAGCTCCACGCCGCACCCTCCCTGGCTCAGGATGCCGCAGGCAATACGGTGGGGAATCGTCCCTACACCGGCGGACAATCCTACGTTTACACGTTCAACTCCGCGCCATCTCTCGGGAACCTCGATGCGAACACGGTCGTCTGGGCCGGAATCGGCGGATCCGTGGTCCTGGATCAGGGCGCGGATGTCACCGCCGTGGATGCGGAACTCGGCACGACCTGGACCGGCGCCTCGCTCACCGTGCAACGCAGCGGCGGAGCGTGGGCTGCGGATGAGTTCGGATTCGACCTCACCGGCGCCAGCTTCACGGTCAGCGGCGGCAATTTGCAGTCGGGCGGCCTGACCTTCGCCACGTTCACGTCTTCAGGCGGCACGCTGACCATCGCCTTCTCCAGTTCCGGCACCACCGCCACGACGTCCCTGGTGGAGGACGTCCTGCGCCACGTCACCTACCGCAATGACACGCCCGCTGGCGATGCGTCGGTCGAGTTCAGCCTCAGCGATGGCTCGTTGTCCACGACCGCCACGGTGACCGTGACGAGCGCCACCTACACGGTCACGACCAGCCTCGACACCGGTGACGATGGCACCGTGGGTGCCAGCCTGACCGCCGATCAGGTCGACGGTGGCGGTCTCAGCCTGCGCGAAGCCCTCGCTTGGGCGCCGGCCTCCTCCATCATTCACTTCGATCTCGACGCCGGTACGGCGGGCGCGCAGGGAGGCACGATCACCCTCGGGGGCACTCAGATCAGCATCACCGGCGCCGTGCACATCGATGGCGATCTCGACGACGATGGCGCGCCGGACATCACGATCTCCGGCAATCATGCCAGCCGCGTGCTCGGGGTCTCGAGCGGCGTTACCGGGGTGGAACTCGAGGGACTCGATCTCGTGAATGGCGCCAGTTCCACGGGCGCAGGTCTGTACCTGGGCCCCTCGGCATCCGTGACCATGCGCCATGGTGCGATCCAGAACTGCACTGCCACCGGGGACGGCGGCGGCGTGGCGTCCTCCGTTGCAATGCTCACGCTGATCCACGTCTCCATCCGTGATAACACCAGCGCGAGCTTCGGTGCCGGCATTCGGAGCGCCGGCTCCGGTGCAGAACTCACGGCCGTCAACTGCACCATTTCCGGCAATCGCTCCACCGGCAGCGGTGCCCACGGCGGCGGGATCAGCTTCGGAGGCACGGTTACCATGACGCTGGTGAACTGCACCATCTCAGGGAATGACGTCACCGGCTCCTCGTCGTCGGGCGCTGGTGTGCGCATCATCGGTTCCGGACAGTCGCGACTCTATCAGTGCACGATCGTCGGCAATGCCTCCACGGGCGGTGGAGCGGGCATGAGCTATGGCGGCTCGGGCGCTGTTCACACCTTGAACACGGTCATCGCGGCAAATCGCTCGGGGTCCGGGGCCACCCGCGGCGCGAGCGGCTCTGCGCTCGCCACCGGTGGTTCACCCGATGACGTCAGCGGCACGGTGGCCGTCTCCACCAATTCGTTCTTCAGCACGGCGGTGACCCTCACCCTCGACTCCGGGTCGCTCGTCAATCAGGGCACCAACTCCCTGCTTCTCGGCTCTCTCGCCAACAACGGCGGACACTTGCTGACTCATCTCCCGCTCACCGGAAGCGCCTTGCTCGACGCGGGCTCGAACGCCGCCGTGCCCGCCGACACCTCGGACCTCGACGAAGACAGCAACACTTCCGAATCCCTGCCGCTGGATGCACGACTCGGCAATCGAATCCTCGGAACCGTCGACCTCGGGGCCGTGGAAGGGGTGCCCGTCAACCTGGCACCGACCGCGCTCGCGCTCGCGCCCCACCAAATCGGACTCACCGCAATGTCGGCCGGTGCCACCGTGGGAAGCCTGTCCACCACCGACCCCGACGTGACCGACACGCACACCTACTCGTTCGTGGCTGGATCAGGCGATACCGACAACGCCTCCTTCGTGATCGATGGCGACGCACTGAAGATTGGTGCGTCAAGCCTCGCGGCAGGGAGCTACTCGGTCCGGGTCCAGACGTCCGACGGCTTGGCCACCTTCTCGGACGCTCTGGCCGTTCAGGTCCTTGACGATATCCCGCCGGTCATCACCAGCACCAACTCGGCCTCCGGCACCTACGGCACCTCGTTCTCGTACACCATCACGGCGTCGGGCGACCCGGTCAGCTACACCGCAACCGGCCTTCCCGCGGGACTCACCTACAACTCAGGGACCGGTGAAATCTCCGGCATCCCAACGTCGCCGGGCAGCTACACGGTCACACTCGGGGCCACCGATACCGCCAGCAACACCGGAACCAATTCCCTCTCCCTGACGATCGGCAACGCAACCCTCTCGGTGCTCGGCACCGTGGCGAACCACAAGGTCTACGACGGGAACACAACCGCGACGCTCGACTTCTCCGGCGCCTCCTTGAGCGGCGTCGTCTCCGGCGACTCCGTCACCCTCATCACCGCCAGCGCCACCGGCGCCTTCGCCGATGATGCCGTGGGTTCCGGCAAAGCGGTCACGATCTCCGGCCTCACCCTCTCCGGCACGCACGCGGCCAACTACTCGCTCACCCAGCCCACGACCACGTCCTCCATCACCGCGAAGGGACTCACCGTCACGGGGATTACCGCCGCGGACAAAAC
>CAZYJB010000339.1:3345-5358 GCA_964647675.1 uncultured Verrucomicrobiota bacterium
GCCTCACCCTCTCCGGCACGCACGCGGCCAACTACTCCCTCACCCAGCCCAGCACGACGGCCGCCATCACCAGCAAGTCGGTCTCGATCTCGGGCCTCGCCGCCAGCAACAAGGCCTACGATGGCCAGACCATTGCCGTCCTGACCGTGGCCAGCGCGGTGCTCGAGGGCGTCGTTCCTGGGGACACCGTGACACTCGATTCCAGCAACGCCCGAGGCGAGTTCGCGTCCGCGACGGTCGGAACCGCGAAGCCCGTCGCCATCACAGGGCTCGTTCTCACAGGGGCACAGGCCGCCGGATACACCCTCGTTCCTCCCACCCTCACGGCCAATATCACCCCGCGCCCGATCACCGTGGTCGCCGACTCCGCGGGCAAACGCGAAGGCGACTCGGATCCGGCGCTGACGTGGCAAGTGACCGTTGGCACCCTTGTCTCCGGGGACTCCCTCACAGGCGCACTCGACCGCGTTCCCGGTGAAACTCCCGGCACTTATGCCATCCGCCAGGGCACACTCAGTACAGCAGCGAACTACACGCTGACCTTCGAATCCGCGATCTTCACCATCCGCACCGCCAACCTCGCGCCGGTGGCCGCGGACGACACCTTTGCCACCGACGAGGCGACCGCGCTCGAGGTCACGGCTCCGGGCGTCCTCACCAACGACAGCGATGCCGACGGCACGCCGCTCACCGCCTCCGTCGTCACACTGCCCTCCCACGGAACCCTCGCGCTTCGGCCCGATGGCGGGTTCAGCTACACGCCGGGATCAGGATTCCTGGGGACCGACCAGTTCACCTACCGCGCCGCGGATGCTCTCACCAACTCCACTCCTGCGACGGTCACGATCAGCGTGAATGCCGCCGTCCCGACGCTGATCGTCACCAACGAGGCCGTCATCACGCTGCGGCGGCCTGCGGCACCGCTCGATCCGCTTGCCGGGGTCCGGGGAACTCGCGTCGCGGGCGGCCGTCTGGTTGCCACCCTGACCGAAGGTGCCGAAGCCGGAGACACGCTTTCGATTCTGCCCGACGCCGACGAAGCGACCGGCCTTGGCGTCGCCGGAGATCGGCTGACGCTCGCCGGACAGCCGCTCGCCGCGATCACCGTTGACGACGAAGGGTGGTCCCTCGAAATCCAGTTTGCCGAGGGCGCCACGCGGGCCGGCTTGGAAACCGTCGTCCGGCATCTGGCGTTCGCCAGTCCGGGCCCGAGTCTCGAGCCGCGCCTGGTTCAGCTCTCCTTCCTGCCGGCCAACGGGGAGGCCGCGGCGCCGGTCGCGATCAGCATTCTGCTGAACCAACCGCCCTCCGCGCAGCCCGATCACAAGGGCACCACCCAGGATCAGCCGCGCCGGTTTGCCCTGGCCTCCCTGCTCGCCAACGACACCGATCCCGAAGGGCATTCCCTCCGCATCGACCGGGTCGACACCTCGAGCACTCAGGGCGGCACCATCGAGGTCGTCGACGGGCTGATCGAGTACCGCCCCCCGGCCGGGTTCATCGGTGCCGACACGTTCAGCTACCGTCTCCTCGACGAGCGCGGGGGCGATGACCTCGGCACCGTTCACGTCCACGTTCTCGCCGCCGGCGACCTGATCGTGTCCGAAGTCGCGCGCGACGCCGAAGCACAGCCCACCCAGGCGCGCCTCCTGGCGGCGAGTCCGCCGGGACGCACCTTCGACGTCTACGCCTCGACCGACTTCGTGAACTGGACCTTCCTCGGCGTGGCGACCGCCAACGCCAATGGCATCGTCGAATTCCTCGATGCCGAAGTGAAAAAGAACCCGTCGCGCTTCTACCAACTGCGCGAGCGCCGCTGAGCCGCGGTTCCGTGCTCTCGACACCGGCGGCGCGTCTCGCGACGTGCCGCCGGCTTCTGTTTTCAGGGCCCTGCGGACACTGGGCGAGGGCGCAAGATCCCCCTTGAACTGGCTGCGGACTGGCATCCAACATCCCGCCAGGCCCCTAACCAATCCCGACCCGTTGTTCTATCACGTCACCTGCGCCTCGACC
>CAZYJB010000340.1:0-5351 GCA_964647675.1 uncultured Verrucomicrobiota bacterium
GAAGAGGAGCGCCTTGAAGAAGGCGTGCGTGATCAGGTGGAACATGCCCACGGCCACGCCGCCCGTGCCCAGTCCGAGAAACATGTACCCGAGCTGCGATACCGTGGAATAGGCGAGGATGCGCTTGATGTCGTTCTGCGCCACAGCCAGGCAGGCCGCGAAGACGGCGGTCAGCGCCCCAATGCCGGTCACCGCCTGCAGCGCAACACTGGTGCCCGCCGACACCGGATCGCTCGATCCACCGGTCAGCAGCGGAAACACACGCGCCATCAGGAAAACGCCCGCCGCCACCATGGTTGCGGCATGGATGAGCGCGCTCACCGGGGTGGGGCCTTCCATGGCATCCGGCAACCAAACGTGGAGGGGAAACTGCCCGGACTTGCCCATGGCTCCCACGAAGAGCAGAAGACTGATGGCGGTGGCAGCCGTGAGACCACCACGCACCACTGTGCCACCCAGTCCCACGAGGGCCCCGGCCTCGAGGCAACCGCGGCCTTCGTCGTAAAAAAGCAACGTGCCCGTGGCGTCGTAGAGCCAGAGCAGGCCGAGGAACAATCCGATGTCGCCGACGCGCGTGACGAGAAACGCCTTCTTCGCCGCCGCCGCCGCCGATGGCTTGTGGTACCAGAAGCCGATCAGCAGATACGACGCGACGCCCATGACCTCCCAGCAGGCGAACAGCAGCAGCAGACTGTTGGCCACCACCACGCCCAGCATCGCCGACGCAAACAGCGCGAGAAAACCGAAGAACCGGGTGCGGTTCGGGTCGTGCTCCATGTAGCCGATGCTGAAGACGAAGATCAGCAGGCCGACGAAACTGACCATCAACAGCATCACGGCGGCGAGCGGATCGAGCAGGAACCCCAACCGCACCGCGCCGTCCCCGAGGCGGAACCAGTCGAAGTTCCCGATGTGCGTGGCGTGGGCCGGTCCGCTGCCGTGCCCGCCCAGCGTCGCGCCGAAGGCGGCGAGCGAAAGCACGAGCGCCAGGGCCATCGAGCCGGTGGCCAGTCCGATCGCGGCGCCGGAGGACCGCCGCGGCAGCAGCGCAATCACGCCCGCCGCGAGCAGCGGCAGCAGCGGGATGATCCAGATGTGGCTCGCGATGGCGTGCATGGTGTGGCGTCAGCCCTTGAGCGAGTCGGCCCCGTCGAGATTCACGGAACGCCGGTGGCGGAAGAGCGCGATGATCAAGGCGAGCCCGACGGCCGCCTCGGCGCCGGCGATCGCGATGGAGAACAGGGCGAACATGAGACCCATCCGCGGGTCCGGATGCGGCCCGTGCCGCCAGAACGCGATGAAGCTGAGATTGGCGGCGTTGAGCATTAGCTCGATGCCCACCAGGGCGAGGATGGCGTTCCGCCGCGCCAGCGCACCGGCCATTCCGATGACGAAGAGAGCCACCGCCACGATCAGATAGGGCAACGCGGCGTGGCTCACACGTCCCTCCCGGTTTGCGGCGCGCGGTCGCGGCGGCGTTCCGGCAACGCGAGGATGGCGGCGCCGATCATGGCCGCCGTGAGCAGGACGCCGACCACCTGCAGGGGCATGACGTAATCGGCCATCAGGGCCTCGCCCAGGTCGCGCACCGTCGGCACGTCCACCAGCGTCGCTCGATCCGTCCAAGTCACTCCGGACCACAGCGCGCCAACCAATCCCACAGCCACCAACAGCGCCACCGCGGCGCCGGACCGCCATCGACGCACCTCGTCGTCCAATCCCTCACGCGCGCCGGTGCGGGTGAGCAGCATCACGAACACCAGAAGGATGGCGACGGCCCCGACGTACACCATGATCTGGGCGAGGCCGAGGAAGTGGGCGCCAAGATCCAGGTAGAAGCCGGCGAGCCCGACAAAGGTGACCACCAGGCTGAGCGCACAATGCACCGGGTTGCGCATCACCATCGCGCCGAGCGCCCCGGCGATGATCATCGTCGCGAGCAGAAGGAACAGCGGACTCATGGCGACGCCCCCCCCTCGGGCTCCGGTGCGTACCGGTACACCCTCGGCCCCATGGACCGGCGTCCCACCAGCGCCCTTCCCAGTAGGACGTAGGCCATCACCAGCACTGGCGTGCACACCACCCAGCCCAGCCAGCCGCCGCCCGCGTAGTGCCACACCGCGACCAGCGGCAGGATGATGAACGCCAGCGGCAGCATGAACTTCCACGCGAAATCCATGAGCTGGTCCATGCGCAGGCGCGGCGTGGTGCCGCGCACCCAGATGAACAGCGCGATCAGGACCAGGAGCTTGCCGAAGAACCAGACCCACGACGGGATCCAGTCGAGGAACGCCACCGGTGCGGTCCAGCCCCCGAGAAAGAGCGTCACCGCCATGCCGCTGCTCGAGAACATGCCGAGATACTCCGCCATGAAGAACAGGGCGAACTTGAAGCCCGAGTACTCGATGAAATAACCGGCCACGATCTCCGACTCGCCCTCCGGCAGATCGAACGGGGAGCGGTTCGACTCGGCGAACGCGGCGATGAGGAAGAGGAGAAACGCCGCGAGGCCCCACGGCGTGAAGACATTCCAGCGCGCCAGCCAGTCGCCCGGGCGCGCGGCCTGGGCTTCGACGATGCCCACCGTGGACAACGTGCCCGCGATCATCACCACGCCCACGGTCGAGAGGATGAACGGCAGCTCATAACTCAGCATCTGCGCGATGGCGCGCATGGCGCCGAGGAGCGAGTACTTGTTGCGGCTGGACCAGCCCGCCATGAACACCGCGAGCTCGGTGGAGGCGCCGGCCGCGAAGAAGAAGAGCAGCCCGGCGTCGACGTCCATCAACACCATGTTCCGCCCGAAGGGCAGCACGAGGAAGGTCAGCACCACCGGCACCAGCAAGGCGAGCGGCGCGAGGTAATGGACCACGCGATCCGCGGTGCGCGGCACGATGTCTTCCTTGGTCAGCGACTTGATGCCGTCGGCCGCGAACTGAAGGAAACCGAAGGGACCCACGCGATTCGGACCCAGCCGGTTCTGCATGCGCGCGATCGCCTTGCGTTCGCACACGGTGGTGAGGCCGAAGAGCAGGCCGAAGACCGCCAGCACCGCGCCCACTCCGACCGCCGCGCGCACCCATGGATCGGCCGCATCCGGAACGCGCTCCAGCAGCATTTGCATGAGCTGGACGAAGACCTGGTCGGCGGTGGCGGCCATTCAGTGGCGTGGTGGGTGGGTCGTAGCGGATGGAGTTTCGCGAATCCGGGTCGGGCGCGAGAAGCAGATTCTCCGTTCCTCGCATCGGGTCGCCCCGGCATCCCGGCGTCCTTGGGTCAATCGGAGCCGGATCACGGAGGTCCCCCGGGGGCGCTGGCGGCAGGGGGTGTTCCCGCGGGAGGCGGGGCGGGCTTGGAAGCCGGAGGCTGCGCCGTGGTGGCGGTGGCGGTGGCGGTGGCGGGTGCCACCCCTGCCACCGCGGGATTTGCGGCCGCGCGCGCCTTGGCTTCGGCGTCCGCTTTCGCCTTGGCCTCCGCCTTGTGGCGATCCTCGAGGCGACGCGCATCGATCTCGGCCGCGTCGCGCGGGTGGATCTTCTGGAAGTGCGCATTCGACCGGGTGAGCTGCGCCTTGCGCAGAAGCAGGGCATCGAAACGGTCCGCGGTGCTGAGCTCGAACTCCTGATCCATCTTGATCGCCTCGAAGGGGCAGACCTCCACACAGATCTGGCAGCTCATGCAGACTGAGATGTCGATGTTGAAGACGGCGGGATAGATCTGCGCCTTGCCGAGGTGGTCCGGCTTCTTGTCCTTGCTCTTCTCGATATAGATGCACTGCGGCGGGCATTCCTTCTCACAGATCTGGCAGGCCACGCAGCGCAGCCCGGCGACCGGATCGTCACCGTCGTGCACCAGGAACGGGAACTGCCGGAAGTTCTCGCGCAGCGGCACGCGCTGCTCCGGGTATTCCACCGTGACGAGGCGATCGCGGTCGACGTACGAGCCGACGAAATTGCGGCCCGTCTCCGCGAGTCCCTTGATCAAGCCAATGCCTAGCATGGTGGGAGGTCAGTAAGTCACGTCGAACGACGGCGTGCCCGCCGTCGAGGTTTCAGCTCAGCGCCTGGCGTGGTGGCTGGTTTCATCGGTCCACCTCGCCCAGCACGATGTCGATGCTGCCCAGGATGGTGACCGTGTCGGCCACATTGTGGCCAAGGCACAGATCCTCCAGCACGGTCAGGTTGATGAGGCTCGGCGGCCGCACGCGGTATCGGTACGGGTTCGCGCTGCCGTCGCTGATGAGATAGAAGCCGAGTTCGCCCTTGGGCGCTTCGATGCGGCCGTAGACTTCCCCCGCCTTGGGGCGAAACCCGCGCAGCTTGGCCTTGGGATCGATGATCGGCCCCTCAGGCACGTGCTCCAACGCCTGGCGCAGGATGGAAAGCGACTCGCGCATCTCGAGGATGCGGATCATGTAGCGATCGTAGGTGTCGCCGTGTTCGCCGAGGGGAACCCGAAACTTGAACTTCGGGTAGAGCCCGTACGCGTCGACCTTGCGCAGATCGTAGTCCACTCCACAGGCGCGCAGCACGGGGCCCGTGATGGAGGCGGACACGGCGAGTTCCTTCCCGAGCACGCCGACGCCCTGCGTGCGCGCCATGAGAATCTCATTGCCCGAGAGGAGATTCTCAAACTCGTCGAGAAAGCGCGGAAACCGCTCCACGACTCCGCGCACTTCGTCGAGCCAGCCGGGAGGGGTGTCGCAACGGCAACCGCCGAAGCGCATGTAGTTGCACATCATGCGCGCACCGGTCAGCGCCTCGAACAGGTCGAGAATCTTTTCGCGCTCGCGGAAGCCGTACATCAGCGGCGTGCCCGACGCTCCCATGTCCTGCATGAGAAAGCCGGCGAGACAGACGTGGTTCTGCAGGCGCGTCAGTTCCGCGGTGATGATGCGCAGGAACTCGGCGCGTTCCGGCACCTGGAGCCCGACCAACTTCTCCACCGACAGCGCATAGGCCCAGTTGTTGGTGAGCGAGCAGAAGTAGTCCAGACGGTCGGTGTACGGCATCGCGGAAAGGTAGCTCGCACCCTCGGCGATCTTCTCGTGATTGCGATGCAGGTAGCCAAACACCGGCTTGAGGCGCACCACCGTCTCGCCCTCGAGTACGACATCCATGCGGAACACGCCGTGGGTCGACGGGTGCTGCGGTCCCATCGAAATCTCCAACAACGCTCCGCCGTGACCCAGTGTCGGGGAATCCTGGGATCGCACTTCGTAGCGCGCCCCGCCGCCGGGCCCGGTGCTTCCCGGGAAACGATCCGCCTCCAGCGTCACCATGCCCCCTCCCCACCACGCCTGGCGTCATGAATGAAGCGGGTGGACTCCCTGCGCCGCAGACCCCTCGACC
>CAZYJB010000341.1:0-5349 GCA_964647675.1 uncultured Verrucomicrobiota bacterium
CGGCAGGAATCCGGAGGCCTTGGCGGCTCCCAGCAGGCCGTGGCCCGAGGGTTCCGCACCGGCGGGAGCGCCGGATTTGGCAGGTGGACGCATGAGCGCGGGCACGATGCCCCCACTCCCGACCGCGGACAAGCGCGGGGCATTCAGTTGGGCGCGTTGACCCCTTGCCAAATCCGGTCCGAGGTTCGACTCCGGTCGCCGAATGAGGTGGGACCAGGGACGCTAAAACCCGCGCTTATCGAACCGGTTCGACCAGGTAGAAGGCCGGGTTCACAACCACTCCAGCCTCTTCGTCGACGAACCGAGTCGAAGTCGAGGTGGCCGTGAGCTCGGCAATGCCCGCGAAGGGGACGTCGAACCCGCTGCGGCGCAGGATCCGGTACCGCTGTCCGACGATGGATGGGAACCGGACCTCCGGCAGGGCCCGGATGGCGACCGGGAAGCCGGACAACGGGTCCAGCGGGTGGGAACCTCCCACGAACTCCTGGAGGTTTGTCGAGCCATCGGCGTCCGGATCCGCGTCCGCCGCTGCCCGCGGGTCGGTGAGGAAGTTCTCGCCGAAATACTGACGCCGCCAGGAGGCGTCGATCCCATCGTTCTCGAAGGAGTAGACCCGGCTGTAGCTGGCGGAGATCACCTCGGTGACCGGGAAGCCATTGAAGAAGGCGCGCGCTTTGATCGCGACGGCGACGCGGTACGACAGCGGTTCCGTGTAGCGCTTGGAGCCGAGCACCGGTTCGCTGCCGTCGTCGGTAAAGTGAATCTGGACGTCCTGGAATCGCGAAGACATGGAAACCGAGATCCGGTTCGTGAACAAGGTCTGGGCGGGCAGGATGGTAAGCCCGGGGTCGGACACATAGGTGGCTGAGAGAATCTCACTGGCGGGAAACCCATTGAGGAAAAGCCGGGCCTTGATGGTCGTGGTGCTGGACAGCGTGATGGGTGACGCGTAGTGCGTCGAGGTGGGAAGCGGGTCGGATCCATCGAGCGTGAACCGGATCTCGGTGCCGGACGGGACAGCTGTCAGCGTCACCTGGACCGAGTTGATAAAGCGACCAGCCTCTGGAGAAAATCGGATCGGGGATGGTGGCGGTTCGGTCACGGTGAGAGTTTGGTCCGTCACGATGTCGGAAATCTCCTGAACGATCCCCGATGGCCACTCGACCCGGAGACTGGTGGCGCGGTCGGCATCGCCGAGGCCCACGTGTGCGACCAATTCCTGGGACCCGGCGCTGTCGAAGCCGCCGATCTGCCGGAGTTGGATGAGCTCCTGGCCCCGGACGATCGCGCGGACTCGGAGTTTCGCGCCGATCCCGGACCGATTCGAAGTGGTCCCGATCAGACGGACCCGCAGCCAGTGATTAGTGGTGGTCTCGTTGCGCACCAGGGACGGGGCGGGTCCCCCGACCCAACTACCGATCCAGACGTCCACATCGCCGTCGGTATCATAGTCGGCGAGCGCCAATCCGTTCGCGGCCTGGATTCCGTTCAAGACCGGCTCGACAACGGTCTCGAACTCCCCTCCCCCGGTTCCCCTAAAAAGGGTCTGGGCGGAATCGCGCTGCGAAACGATCAGATCCAGCCAGCCGTCGTTGTCGAAGTCAGCCCAAGCGGCGGCAAAACTCCCTCCGGCGGGATTCGTGAGCGGTGCCTTAGTGATCCGCGTCATGGTTCCGCCGTCATTGCGGTAGACGAGATTCACCCGGAGGCCGGTGGGAATGAACAGGTCGAGATCACCGTCGTTGTCGAAGTCCGCCCAGGCGGCGGCATTGCCTCCCTGCGGATTGGTACTTTCGCCGAGATCCCCGCTGGTGGTCTTGGTAAAGGTCCCGGCGTCGTTGCGGAATAGAGAATTAGGATTGAGCGCGTCGGTGACGAGGAGGTCCAGGTCCCCGTCGCTGTCGTAATCCGCGAAGGAGGAACCGTTGGAGGGCCGGGCTTCGCTCGCCGCTTCATTGGTGGTAACCTGACGGAACGAGAGATTGCCCTGGTTCAAATAAATGAAATTCGCTTGAGCACCTCCTCCGCTGCCGTTCGCAACGAAGAGATCTGCAAATCCGTCTGAATTGATGTCCGAGCTCAGGATGCTCTGACGATGAAGGGGCGCGACAGTTGGAAGGCCCGATCCGCGAATGAATGTGGCATCCCCTTGATTGATGTAAATCAGATCGGAGACGCCGCCCGTAGACCCGGTGAATAGATCGAGGTCTCCGTCGTTGTCGAAATCCGCCCAGACCGCTCCCGGACGAGATGCGCTGTCGGCGCTTACGGGACTATTCTCCACCCTTGCAAAGCCCTGTCCCGTATTTCGGTGAAGCTCACCCGCGCCTGATTCGAGTCCGCAGAAGTAAAGATCCGGGCGCCCATCACCGTCGTAATCGCCCCAGGCGCCTGTGGCGATGGTCCGTCCCGAAGGTATCACGGGTGCCTTGGCTTCTCTCACGAAGCTCCACTGTGCCCCCTGGGCGACGAGGCATCCCTGAAGGATGAACTGAAGTGAGGCCAGTTTCTTAAGGACCTGCCAAAACAGTTTCATGATCCACTTGGTAAATTGCCGGTGTCTCGACGGATGACGATTCGGGAGATTGCTCAGTCAACGGGCGGCTGTCCATGGTTCAGTCATCGAAAAGGAGATCGAGGTTTCGAGGCTAGGGATCATCACAGCCACTTTGCAGTCGGGAAGTAAGGAGCCGGGAGTGGCAATGAGGGATCGCTCCGGAATGCGGTCAGTTGGCATTCCGCAGGATGCCGAGTCACGCGGCGGAGCTCGTGACCCGCGCTGGGGGAAGGGGCAGCGGTGAGGGAGGAGGGGAGAGACGCAAGGGAAGAGTCGGGCGGAAGCGGGATGCTTTGGAAGCACTCCTTAGCCAACGATGCATTCCAGGGATGGAGATCGACCTCGCGCGAAGACGCGAAGGCGCGAAGGCAGACGGGAGAGCGGTGAACGCCGCTCCGCGTCGCCGCGAACCGTCTGGTGCGCGTTCGGAACTTCGGACCTGTTTCTCTTCCTTCGCAATCTTCGCGCCTTCGCGCGAGAATTGATCCCCTTCAACGGCATCGTTCCGTACAGGGCAGAGAGCCTGTCTGAAAACTCCGACAGGTCCTGCGGCGAGGGATCCTGGCGGTGGCCGAGGCGGGGAGACCCGAGCATCCCCGTCCCGCGGGCGCGGGATCCCTCCTCGCGCCGAGCCATCCGGCCCTTTCCGCGAAAACAGGGCCTTTCGGAGTTTTCAGACCGGCTCTGAGCGACCACACTGCGGCCAGCATGGAGCTGATCCGCGACATTCACACGCGCCGCAAACGCGAAGGCAGGCCCTCCGTCTCCTTCGAGTTTTTCCCGCCCAAGACCGACGAGGGCGACCGCAATCTTCTCGAGAAGACCCTCCCCGCCCTGCTCGCCATCCGGCCCGACTACTGCTCGGTGACCTACGGCGCCGGCGGCAGCACCAAGGAGAAAACCCTCACGATCGTCGAGCGCATCCAGAAGGAGCAGCGCCTCACCTGCATGGCGCACCTCACCTGCGTGGGCTCCACGCGCGAGATGCTCCACGCCGTGCTCGAGGACGCCGCGCGCCGTGGTATCCGCAACATCCTCGCCCTGCGTGGCGATCCGCCCCCCGGCACCACCGAGTGGCGCAAGGTTGAGGGCGGCTTTGAGTACTCCTGGGAGCTGGTGCGGTTCATCCGCGAGATCGGCGGCTTCGGCATCGGGGTCGCGGGATTCCCGGAGGGCCACATCGCCTGCCTCGAAGGACGCGAGGTCGACTGGGAACGCCTCAAACACAAGGTCGACCAGGGCGCCGACTTCGTCATCACGCAGTTGTTCTTCGACAATGCGGACTATTTCCGGTTTACCGACCACCTGCGCCACCGCCTGGGCTCCGAGGTCACCGTCATCCCCGGCATCCTGCCCGTGCTGTCCGGATCGCAGCTCAAGAAATTCACGACCCTCTGCGGCGCGCGCATTCCGGAGCCGATGCTCAAGCGCTTGAACGAGATCGGCGACGACGACGCGGGCGCCCTCGCGTATGGTGTCGACTATGCCGCCGCCCAGTGCCGCGAGTTGCTCGACCGCGGCGTCCCCGGTCTCCACTTCTATTGCCTCAACAAGGCGCACTCGACGGTCGAAGTGGTTTCGCGTCTCGGACTCTGAACCATTCCCCGCCATGGACGCGCCAGGTTCCCACCAGCGCACGAGCGCAGGCGCATGGCGCAGGCTGCGCGGGCTGGTCTGGTTAGCGCTGGGATGGTGGTCCGCGCTTGCGTTCGTCGCCTCCGCGGACGAGGCGGGATTCCATCCGCTTTTCGACGGAAAAACCCTCCGGGGCTGGATCACCCCCCAACCGGCGTGGTGGTCCATCGAGGAGGGCGCCATCACCGGGCGCATCACACGCGAGCGTCCCTGCGGAACCAACCAGTACCTCGTCTGGGCGGGGGGCGAGATCGCCGACTTCGAACTCAAGCTGCGGTCCCGCGTGCGCGGCGAGGGCGGCATCAACAATGGGTTCCAGTTCCGCAGTCGCGTGCTGCCGGATGGCGATGTCGCGGGATACCAGGTCGACAACAACCTGAAAACCGACTGGCTCGCCCGGCTCTATGACGAGTTCGGACGTCACACGCTCGCCTGGCGCGGGCGCGCCACCGCCTTTGACGAGTCCGGTCACGTCACGTCGGCGCCGCTGCCGGAGGCGGCAGGACCGGCCTGGTTCGCGCTCGAGGACTGGCACGAGTACCACCTCGTCTGCCGCGGACCGCATCTCACCCTGCGCATCAACGGACGCCTCGTCGCCGAGGTCGACGATCACGACACGCGCCGCGCCGAGCCCTCCGGTGTCCTGGCGCTGCAACTCCACTCGGGACCGCCCACGGTCGTTCAGTTCAAGGACATCCGGATCAAACGGCTGGGCCCCTCGCGCGGGCCGGCTCCCGCGCAACCCTGGCACCGGGTGGTGCGCCGACCCGATCCGCGGGCAGCTTGGGATTTCGGCACCGGCGGTCACGACCCCCGCCAACCGCTGCGTTACGTCGGCAGCCTCGACGACATCGAATACAACGTGCGGGCCGTCGGCTCCGGGGCCCGCCCCCACGCACGCGTGTCCATCCTGCGGGGTGGTTATCTCGATGCCGACGGCCCCCTCATCCGGTGGGACACCGCCGGATTCACCCTCGCCCTGCGCGCCCAGGATCCGGCGGGCCGCTGGCATGGAACCCTCCTCAGCCAGGGCACACGCGGGACGGGGCGATTCTTTCAATTGGCAGCACTCGAAGGGGTGCTGCGCCTCGAGATTGAAACGCCAACCGGTCGCACGGACCTTTCGTACCGTCTCCCGGCTGACACCTCCCGGGCGT
>CAZYJB010000342.1:0-5323 GCA_964647675.1 uncultured Verrucomicrobiota bacterium
GGTCGGCGCGCCCTCGGCGAGGGCCTTGGGGTCCGCCACGCGCATGCGCGTGCGGACGCGTCCTTCGTGGACCACGAAATAGACCACCGGCTCGCGCGCCGATCGCCAAGGCAGCACGGCGGACCACATCCCGCTGGCCCGCTCCATCCCCGTGCGCTGCCAGTGTCGGGCCCGCCAACGCCCGGGCGCATCCACGCTCCACCAGACCTGGGGATTCTGCCGCGAGGTTTCGCTGCCGTCGGGCTCCGAGCGGACTTCCGTCCAGTCGATGCGCAGGCCTTCCGGCGTCGAACCGGTCCGGAATTCTCCGAACTCGGACGGGGGTGGGTTTCCTCGTATCGGGTACTCGACCTCGCCCGACACCCAATCATCCCAGGCGCGGGCTCCGGCGTTGGAGGGTGGAACAGCCGCCGCGAAGGCGAGGCCAAAGGAGAGGAGCAGCGCGCATCCCAAGCTCCAGGGCAGGGACGCTGCCATGCCGCCACCCGGTGGGAGAACGCGCCAACGCCCGGAAATGCTCGGGCCCGCGCGGGCAACCCTCCCGTTCACTTGCGATCTCCGCTCGAGCGGCTGCTGGTACCGCCCTTCTTGCCGCCGCCGGCCCAGACGATCGTGCCGGTCAGGAATCCGATGGCGAAGAAGGCGAAATACATGAGGGCGGCCGGCTGGCGCAGGACTTTCGGCACCAGCGGAGGCAGCACGAAATCCACCAACCCCCGGTTGTTCATGCCCATGAGCACCAGGAGCAGCAGCACGAGGACGACGAACAGGGACTTGAGGAGGATTTTGACGTTCATGGGAGGCACCTCGCAGGGCCGCGCAGCTTAGCCATCACCCCCGCCGCGTCAATTGTGGCGCGGATTCGCGGGGCCTGAGTACTCTCACGGCACGTGCGTGGGCGGACCCACCCACATTGCCTCCCCACTCATGAGCATTGCGACCCGAACCGGCGACACCGGCACCACCGGACTTATGTACAACCGCCGCGTGTCCAAATGCCATCCGCGCGTCGAAGCCTACGGAACCGTCGACGAACTGAACGCGGCGCTCGGGCTCGCGCGTGCCACGACTCCGCACGCATTCCTGCAGGAGGCGCTGCTGCCCATCCAAAAGGACCTGGTGACGGTGATGGGGGAACTGGCCACCGCGATCGACGACCTGCCGCGCTATGTGGCCGACGGCTATCCGACGGTCAACCCTGCCCTCACCGCGAAGCTCGACCAGCTCGTGATCCACCTCGAATCGCAAAAGATCTACTTCCACGGCTGGGCGACCCCGGGTGCAACTCCGGACGCCGCCGCACTCGAGGTGGCGCGCACCACGGCGCGCCGTGCGGAGCGCCGGGTCTGCGCGCTGCACGAGGCCGATCAGTTGCGCAATCCGGAGATCATCATCTTCCTCAACCGGCTCAGCGACCTCCTCTGGCTCATGGCCCGCTGGGTGGAGTCGCAGACCTCCGCGCCACCGGCCCCCGCCCCCGTTTGAAGCGGAACGCTGCGATCGGGAGAAACGCGCCGCGTCACTTCCTCATCTCGAACGTGTCGCGAAGTCGGCCGTCGAGGTCCACCATGCGGAACTGAAGCAGACCCTCCTGCAGATTGACAAAACAGTAGTGATGCCCGCGATAGGTCGCGCGCGAGAACGCATTGCGCACCGGCGCGAAGTCCTCCAGGTTCCCGCCGCCCCCGCCGGTCTGCACATAACGCACGCCTCCCTGCTCCGCCACCCGCCCGTCCTTCAACGGCCAGGTGCGCTCGTACGCGTGGATGTGCCCGTAGAACACGATGTCCACGCCGTGTTTCTCGTAGAGCACGACGGCACTGCGCGGGTTCGCATCGCCCGTGGCCACCGGACCGCGATGGGCGTCGCCGTAGTCGTCCTCGTCCGACGAATAACATGGGTGATGATGGCAAACGAATTTCCACCGCGCGCGAGAGGCGCCGAGAACGCCGTCCAGCCACGTGTACTGCTCGCTCCCCGGGCCCATCGGCCGATTGCTGTCGAGCATGAAGAACTCCGCGTCGGCGTAGCGAAACACATATCGGTCCGGGCGTCCCGGCATGCGTTGATAATGCGCGTACCAATGCAGGTCCGATTCCCCGTTGCCCGGTACCGGGAAGACCGGGATCCGCCCGAGGATCTGGTTCATTCCGGTGAAGTACTCGTAGCTCCATTCGAACCGGTGGTCGCGCTGGCCGCCATCGGTGAGATCCCCCACCAGCAGCATGAGATCCGGTCGCTCGCCCCAGATCGCCTTGGCCACGACGTTGTTAATGTGGGGCCGCGCTTCGGTGTCTCCGAGCACGGCAAAGGCGATCGGCGCGGGCCCCGTCGGCGCAGTGCGCACTGCGACCGGACCCGAGCGGATCTCGGCGCCGGTCACCGGATCCTTCGCGGTGACCTCATAGAAATGGATGGTCTCCGGCGTCAGGCCGGAAAGCAGGGCGGTGTGCAACCGAGCCGCCGGTCCGACGTCGACCCGGGTCTCGGCTGGCCATGTCGTCCCGACCGTCACCCACCCCACGGCCTCGCGATCGGTTTCCCACGTGACCTGCACGGCGTTGGTCGTGAGGTGGGTCAGCAACGGACCCGCGGTGAAATGGAAGGTGCCCTCGACCAACCGCCCCTCCTCCACGAGACGGGACAAAGCCTGGAATCGTGCCGTCACCTGGGTCGGGCCGATGTCATCGGGATAATACCGCACGTCACGCACCAGGTTCGCGAGTTCCATGTGCGGCTCGGCTGCGAGGTAGGCCGCGATCTCGAGCACACCGTCGGCGGGCACGCGCACCGTGCCGCCACCGGTACGACGCGCCACCTGCCGGCCGTTGAGATAGAGCGTCGCCGCCTCGCCGTCGTAGGTGGCCACGAGATGATGCCAGTACTTCTTGAATCCGTGGGTCGCGCGCGCTTCGAGTTCGAGCGGTTGGTCCAGCGCGCCCGGCTTTAGTCGAAACCGCACCCGCCCATCCCGATAACCCAGCGACCATCCGGGAGGCTCCTTCCCGGCAGCATCCCGCGCCGCCACCAGCGCGCCCACGGGCTGGTTCACATGATCGACGAGCCAGAGCTCCACCGAGAAGGCCTGCCGCTGCAATCCACCCGTCACCTGGATCGGACCCAGGCGATGGGTGGGCGCCTCGCCTTCCCAGCGCAAATTCGGCAACTCCAGCGCCTCCGAGGGAACCGGGATCCCGGGCTTCATCCAATCCGGTATCGGCGCCCCGGCGCGACCGGGGAGTGTGTAGATCGGCCAGAAGGACCAGGCGCCGGTGGGTTCGTGTTCGTGCCCGTCGTGCGCGCCCGCCAGCGGCGCTCCGCCCAGCATCCACCCCACCCAGAGCGCCAACCACCCGTACCGTGTGCCACCACGCATGACTCGCGAAGTAACCCGCCCGCGGTCGGGAATCGAGTCCCGTTTCAATGGGATGCGGACCACGCGGTCCGACCGTCACCAGAAAGTTTGCATCCGGATGATCTCGCCGACTTCGCGATCCTCCAACTGGGCGCGCACCGACGCCGCCCGATCCCGGATGAACTGTTTCACGCGATGGTTCGCGTCGTCCGGCCGTCGCCCGGGTCCATTTTCCGGACCCGCTGCTTCGAGCGAGGCGTCGTGCCGCTTTGCCTTCTCCGGATCCTCCTCCGCGAGGAACGGGCGCACGACATGGCTGATCTCGTCGAACCGTGTCTCGAGGAACTCCGGCGTGAACCACCGGTCCAACAGCGTGCGGAGCGCGGCCTCGTACCGCGTGACGAATGCCTCCGTGCGAAAGAGGCGTTCGAGGAACGAGTTCCGACCCATCCATGGGTGGCGCACGCTGGCGTGGACGCGTTGGCTCGCGGTGCCGGCGAAACCGATGCGGCCCCAAGCCTGGTCGAGATCCCACGGCGCCATGCCAAACCGCCCACTGCGCGCATCGAGGTACAACAGCATGTTCTGCCCGGTTCCCAGCAACCCGTCGTAGTTCGAAATCAGGACCTGGCAGGCGAAGAACCGTGCGATCTCGTCGAGGTCGAGAAACTCTCCGATCCGCCGCGCAAACTCGGCATCCGACGCGCCGGTGAAGAATTGCGCGGTCGTTATGACGCGTAGACGGTCCGCGTCGGTCAGGCGCGTCTTGGCGTTGTAGACGGGTTCATACGCGGCCCATTCCGTGCCGAGGTCGCCAAAGACATCGTAGGTCACCGGCTTGAAGACGGCGGCGCCGCGCTTCCCGAAGCGGGCCGTCACCCAGGCCGCGTCGATGTCCTCCACCAGCACATACAATCCCAGCAGGCGATTCTCGAACCGGCCCTCGATGGACAACGTCACCCGCGCGAAGGCCGTGTGCGGCGCCGGAACGCCCGCCGCCTCGTGCAGCGCATAACCCACCGCCTCCAGCCCGGCCGTGGCGTCGGTGCCGAGATTGCCGAGGTTCAGGGTCTTGCGTCCCGCCACCGAACGGCCCGCCACATGCTCGTTCAGGTCGAGCTTGTAGCTGCGGCGATAGGTGCGCGAGGAATCGAGGAACGTGCCGTTTCCCTTGAACCGGACGGCCACCTGTTTGAGTTCGGTCCCGGCGACGACCACGGTGCCGGTCGACCAGGGGAGATCGATGCCCATCGAGCCCGCGACCCCAGGCCGGCTCGCCGCCGGATTGAGCAGCGCAATGCGCCCGTCCCTCTGGAACACCTCCCGCAGCGGCGGCACGCGGCGCGGTGCCAAGGCGGCCCACTCGTTGGACGTGAAGTGCAGGCGCACATCCCAGACGTTGGTCACTCCGAAGAGGGCGCCCTCGCGAATCGCCTCCTCGGGTGACGCGGGCCGGGCGAGACCTTGCGGTGGGGTCGCCGGCGCCACGGTCTTCGGTTCCTCGAGCGGTGTGTCCAGGCCGTGCTGGATCATGGTGGTGAAAAAGAACGTCATCACGCGCGGCTGGCGGAGGACCGTCCAGGCCGCCACGACGAACACCACGAATCCGAGAACGCCGTACGCCGCACAGCGTGCGAAGAAGCGGATCCACCCGCGCTTGGGCCGCCATCGCCATCTCATGGCTTCGCCTCCGCCTGCGTTGGGCCGGGGTTCGCCTCGCGCCATGTGGCAGCCTCCAGCCGATAATATGCCGCCCTTCGTTGGTCGAGCGGCCAGCCGGGCAACCAGTCCGCCGGCACGGTCCAGTCCCTCACGTACCGCAGACCGCACTTCTCCATCACGCGGCGCGACGCCGAATTGCCGATGAGCGCATGGGCGGCGACGGAGGAGAGTCCCCAGTCCTCGAACCCGGCCCGCACCAGTTCGCGGGAGCCTTCGGTGGCCAGGCCCTGCCCCCAGTGCGCGCGG
>CAZYJB010000343.1:0-5319 GCA_964647675.1 uncultured Verrucomicrobiota bacterium
TCGAATACGCGATCGACGGCGACACCACGCTGCGCCGCCTCGAGCAGGAACTGGGTGAGGATCGCGCGGCGCTTGGCGCCGATCGCCTTGCGCACCCCGATCTCACGCGTGCGCTCGGCCACCGACACGAACATGATATTCATCACGCCGATGCCGCCGACGAACAGCGACAGTCCGGTGATGAAGAGTCCCACCATCGCCAGCGTGCCGCCGATCTGGTTGAAGTTCCTGATCAGGGCGTCCTGCTGGTTGATGGCGAAGTCGTCGTCCGCCCCGGGATCGAGCCGCCGCAACTGGCGCATGATGCCGCGCAGCTCCTCGCGCGCCTCGTCCAACTCCTTCACGTCCCTCACCTTCACCATGATGCTCAGGTCCGGCCAGCGGTTGATGTCGGAGGTGAACCGGGTGACCGGGATGACCACCTGGTTGTCGAAGTTAAAGCCGGTAAAGAACTGGCCCATCTTGTCCAACACGCCGACGATCTCGTACTGCCCCATCCCGACCTTGAGCCGGCGGCCGAGCGGCGACTCGTGCGGGAAGAACTTGGTGGCCAGGTCGGCCCCGATGACGCACACCGCGCGCGCGCCACGCACGTCGCTCTCGCTCATCCAGCGCCCGTCGGTCAGGGACAATCCGCGCACGAGCGCACTTTCCTCACTGTTGCCCACCACCCAGACCGAGCGCGCGCTGCGATCACCATACTTCACGTCGGCCATGCCCTGGGCCTCGACCGACACCGCGCGTGCGAACTGCGACAGCCGCGCGACCTGCCTCGACTGGGCCAGCGTCAGCTCCCGCCGATTGCGCGTGCGCCACCATTCCTGATCCGAGCCGAACCAGGAGAAACGCTGGATGAACAGCACGTCGGCTCCGATCACGGCAATGCTGCGCTTGAACGCGGTATTGAGGCCGTCGATGGCGGTGGCCATGAGCGTGACGGTCACGATCCCGATCACGATGCCGAGCGTGGTCAGTCCCGCGCGCAGCGTGTTCGCACGCAGCGCGGCCACCGCGATGGTGAAAGCCTCCCGGAATTCGTCGGCGCGTCTCATGGCGCCGGAGGGGGTGCCACCTCCGCCAGCACCGGGGGTAGCGTGCGCCCGGACCCGGTCTCGGTCGGGAGGGTGGCAGGGACGGAGGCGATCGGCGGCAGAGGCGGCGGTGGCGTGTTGATCTCGTCGGCGGCAATGGCGCCGTCGCGGATGCGCAGGATCCGCCGCGCATGGCGCGCGACGTCCTCCTCATGCGTCACCACGATGATGGTGTTGCCGTGGCGCGAGAGTTCGTCGAATAACGCAAGAATCTCGACGCCGGTGCGGGAGTCGAGGTTCCCGGTCGGCTCGTCGGCCAGAATGATGGACGGCCGATTCACCAGCGCGCGCGCGATCGCCACGCGCTGACGCTGTCCACCGGACAGCTCGTTGGGCTTGTGATGCACGCGATCGGCGAGGCCGACCTGACGGAGCGTCTCCAGGGCGCGCTCGCGGCGTTCCGACGGCGGCATCCCGGCGTACACCAGCGGCAGCTCGACGTTGTGCAGCGCATCGGAGCGCGCCAGCAGGTTGAAGCTCTGGAACACGAACCCGATCTCGCGGTTCCGGATCTCCGCGAGCTGGTTGTCGTCCATGGTCGCGACGTTCGAACCGTTCAACTCGTAAACGCCGGCCGTGGGGCTGTCCAGGCAGCCCAACAAGTTCATGAGCGTCGACTTGCCGGATCCCGAAGGTCCCATGATCGCGAGGTATTCACCCCGGCCGATGGTGACCGAGACGCCGCGCAGGGCGTGGATGGTCTCGGAACCCATCCGGTACAGCTTCGCCAGACCACTGATCCGGATCAGGCTCACGGTTTGGACTCCGCGTTCGCCGGCATCTCCGCCCCGGCGGCGGCCTTCGGTGCATCCACCTTCACCTTCTTGCCGTCCTCGAGCTCGCGCGCGATCGCGCGGTACCCCCCGGACACCACCTCCGCGCCTTCCTCCAATCCGGTCGTGATCTCGACGTACTCGTCGTCGCTGATGCCGCGCGACACGGGCGTCGACACGGCCTTGCCGTCGTTGACGAGGAAAACAACCTCCACCGGCTTCACCACGGGACCGCGCGCGCGCCGCTTGCCCGATCCGGGCCCGCCGTCCCCTTCGAATCCGCCCTCGGCGCTGGACTGGCCACGCGCGGCCGCGGTGTTCTTTTTCGCGGCCTCCTGCGCCTCCCGCGGCAGGCGGGTGGTCACACTTTGAAGGGGCACGGTAAGCACATTGGTCCGGTAACGCGTCTCGATCTCGGAGGTCACGGACATGCCTGGACGGAACGAGTCTTTCTCCTGAATCCGGATGCGGACCTCGAACCGCGTGGCTTCGCCCTGGGTGTTCATGCCCTGAGTCTTCGCGGCGTTGGCGATTTCACTGACCACGCCCGTGAACTTGCGGTCGCGGAACGAATCCACCTCCAGCCGCACCTTCTGGCCGACCCGCACCAGCACGACGTCGATCTCCCCCACGTCGACGCGCGCCTCCATGACGTCGAGGTCGGCCACGGTCATGATCTCGGTGCCCGCCATCATGGCGGTGCCCACCACCCGTTCGCCGCGCTCGGATTTCAGGCTGGTGACCGTGCCGTCGATCGGCGCGTGGATGGTGGTCTTGTTCAGATCCTCGTCGGCCCGGGCCAGCGAGGCCTTGGCCTGGTCGGACTGGTGGCCCGCTGATTCGAACCGGGCCTGGCTCACCTCGAGTCCGGTGCGGGCAGACAGGAACTCCGACTCCGAGATCAGTTTGTCGTTGAAGAGCTTTTCAAAGCGCAGGAACTCGAGACGCGCCTTCTCGAGCTCGGCGCGCGCCAGCTCGACACTGGCCAGCGCCGACCGATGCATCGCCTCGGACGAATTCCGGCTCGCCACGTAGGGATCCGGCTTGATGCGCACGAGCAGGTCGCCCTTGCGCACCGGCTGGCCGTCCCGGACGGGAAGGTCCACGATTTCGCCGCTGACCTCGGGGTTGATCACCACCTTGGTCACCGGCTGGATGCGGCCCGTGGCCACCACCAGCTCGGTGAGGTCCCGGCGTTTCACACGCTCGGTCTGCACGGTGATGGCCCGCTCGCGCTTCTTGAAATAGTACCAAGCCCCGCCCGCGGTGAGGGCCAGGACCAGGATCCCCGCGACCGCCAGGATCCAGATGCCACGCCTTTTCGAACTGGTCATGATGCGCTCTCTCGACACCGGCCAACCACCGCCGGTCGCCAACAAGTTACTTGAACGTGAAGGTCACCGCCCGCCCACCCGCTTCCGCCGTCGCCCGCACCTTCAGACGGATCGCTGTCCAAGACCGGACACCACCGAAAAATCCTTGAACCCCAGCCACACACCCCCCAGCACCACCAGCACCGGTTTCAAGGGGCGTCCAATCACCCGCGAGAGGCCCAGGGTCATCACCAGGAGATGCCAGAGGCCGAACAGATCGACCGCGGCCAGGATCCCGTGCCAGCGATTGGCGGGGCTGAAATCCGGGACCAGCATCCCCAGGTTCAGCCCGGCATGGACCTGTCCGGTGGCCAGGATAAGCCCCAACCGCACGACGAGGCCCAGCGCACTGACCACCGCGGCCAGCGCGGCAATCTCCACTCCGCGGGCGTAACTCAGATCGGCACGGAATACCCAACTTCCCACCACCCAGAGAAAACCTCCCCACCAGAAGGGCACCAGCCACGCCCCCGCCGCGGAGAGGACAGCCACCGCCACGCGCATGGCTGAAAGCCCCTCCGCTTCCGAAAGCATTTTGCGCGCGCGCTCCGCCTCCTCCGCCGTGGCCGCCCCCGACGCGACCCGCTGCTGCAGCACCTGCTCGGACTGGGCGCGCATCGCCTCGAGGAAGGCGGGGTTCGAAAACATCACCCACTGTACTGCCACCGACACCACCGAGATCAGGATCGACGTGGCGACCCAGTTCGACCAGCGGACCGGCGTGCGCGCGCAGGCGTCGAAGACCCGGCCTGGCGCGACCAAAATCCCCCACCAGCGCGCCACCACCGACGACGACGAAGGGGCTGGAACGGGGGTGGATTCCACGCCCGACAGTTCGCCGTGGCAGACGGTGAAAAGCCAGCCATTTGAGGGCAATTACCCGCCGGTGAATGACTTTGACTGACCCCCCGACTGCCGTATGCTCGCCGCCCCTAAGACGCTCAGGCGTCCCTGATCTGGACTATGGCAAAGCTCTCCGTTAGTGACCTCGACGTGCGCGGCAAGCGCGTGTTCGTCCGTGTCGATTTCAACGTTCCCCTCGAAGAGCGGGACGGCCGGATGGTGATCACCGATGAAACCCGCATCCGCGAGACCCTCCCCACGCTGAACCTGCTCCTTTCCAAAGGCGCGCGCGTGGTGCTCGCCTCCCATCTCGGGCGCCCGGACGGCCAGGTCGTCCCCAGCATGTCGCTCGCCCCGGTCGCCGTCCGACTCGGCGAACTTCTGCAAAAGTCGGTCCGCTTCGTGGAAAACGCGGTCGGCCCAGCCGCCGAGGCCGCAGTCAACGACCTGAAATCTGGCGAAGTCGCGCTGCTGGAGAACGTGCGGTTCCATGCCGGCGAAGAGGCCAACGATCCCGCCTTCGCCGCCCAGCTCGCGGCGCACGCCGACATCTACGTCAACGACGCCTTCGGCACGGCCCACCGCGCGCATGCCTCGACCGAGGGCGTCGCGCGCCTGGTGACCGCCCGGGGCGGCGCCAGCGCCTCCGGCCTGCTCATCGACCGCGAACTGCGCTTCCTGGGCGACGAACTCGACCACCCGGCCCGCCCGTTCGTGGTCATCCTCGGCGGCGCCAAGGTGTCGGACAAAATCCAGGTCATCGACCGCCTCATCGAGAAGGCCGACGCCATCCTCATCGGCGGCGCCATGGCCTACACGTTCAAGCTGGCCCTGGGCGCCAGCGTCGGATTGTCCCTGGTCGAGAAGGACAAGACCGATATCGCCCTCAAAGCCCTCGCGAAGGCGAAGGCCCGCGGCATCCGGTTCCTGATCCCTTCCGACAACGTCGTCGCGACGCCGGTCGACAGCGGCAAGAAGGACAAGAAGGGCCGGCCGAAAATGGAACTCACCCAGCCGCGCATCAATACCGGCGACAACATCCCGGCCACCGAGGAAGGGGTCGACATCGGACCCGCCACAGCCAAGGCCTACGCGGCAATCCTCGCCGAGTCGAAGACCATCCTCTGGAACGGCCCCATGGGCATCTTCGAGGATCCGCGGTTTGCAGAAGGCACGTTCGCCGTCGCGCGCGCGGTGGCCGACGCCACCCAAAAGGGCGCCAAGTCGATCATCGGCGGC
>CAZYJB010000344.1:0-5316 GCA_964647675.1 uncultured Verrucomicrobiota bacterium
CGTAGAGGTCGAGCCAGCCGTCGCCGTCTAAGTCGAACCAGTCCGCGGTCTGAGTCGGGTGAAACGAGAGCACGCCGGCCGCCTCGGTGACGTCCTCGAACGTCCCGTCACCGCGGTTGCGCAGCAGTGAATTCGGATGCCTCCCCGCTTCCCCCATCCATGCGCCGCGCAGGACGAACAGGTCGAGATCCCCGTCGTTGTCGAAGTCCGCCTGCACGAGATTGAGTCCACCCGTCAATCCCGTGAGCCCTGCCTCCCGGGTGCGGTCCGCGAAGCGACCGTTCCCGAGGTTGCGCATGAGATGCATCGGATCCGACAACCCGATCGACGTCACCACCACGTCGAGCAATCCGTCGCCGTCGAAATCGTCCGCCACCGATCCGCCGGAGATGTCGTTCACGGCGAGTCCCGCGGCTGGCGCAACCTCGCGGAATCTCGGAAGCGCCGCCTCGGAGGCAAACGCTTCCGGCCGGATGAGCCACCGTTCCGGCACGCCGGCGGGATGATCGCCGAGGCTCATGGCGGCGAGATTGAGCAGCCAGCGTGCGCCGAGATGCTCTGGTTGATCGGAGAGAAATGACTGGAGGATCTCTCGCGCGCGCTCGGCCGGTGGCTTCCACGCGTGCACGCCACCGCCGGCAATGGGCAGCAGGCACGAGTCGGCATTGTGATTGCTCTGGCAGTTGAGCACTTCGCCCTCGCGCAACTCAGTCAGCGCGCGATTGAGGAGGACGTTTTCGAGTGTCTTCCCGGTCGCGCCGGAACCCGGCGCACGGGTCAAAGCCTCCACCACCTCCCACTCGCGCCGGGCCTCGGCGTTTCGTGACGCATTCATCAGCGCTTCCGCCAGGCGAAACCGGAATGAGGAATCGGTGGCCAGCTCTGGCTGGGCCGCGAGCATCGACTGAAGTCTGGGCACCTGCGCGCCGGCGAGGAATCGATTCTCGAGCGGATCGACTTCCCGAGCGATCTGCGCGAGACGCTCGGCCATGCGACGCGTGCCGGGATCCTGGCCCGCCAGCCCTGGAGTGGGTGCCGTGGCCCCCATCCCGGTGGCGTGGATCATCCACCACGCACCGGCCAAGACGCGGCCGACAGCCGGCACGATCCATCGTCGCAGAGTCGAAGCGGTGACCACCGCAAGCCCATAGCGAGCGCGAATCGAGCCGACAAGGCGATTCGCGGTGGAGAACACGTCCGAAAAGCAGGTGGACGCCCGAGACCGCCTCCCACCTCACGGTGGACGGAGCCGCGTGTATGGCTCCTCCTCCCAATTCGCCGCCGGCCAGAAGAAACTGTCGACTGCTCCATCGTGCCGCAGGGCGAGGTCCCGCACATTCGTCTTCCGCGTGAAGGTGGCCTTGCTTCCCAGCCAACCACTGAACAGGTGTCGATGCCACGGACATGCGGCCACGATGAATCGAGGCCCCCACCGCACGAGTTGGTCCTCCAGCCATCGCTTGCCCTCCGGCGTCGTCTGTTGCCAGGGCCCCATGTGGTACGCATAGCTGGTCGTGAAGTCACCGGGCGCCCCGAAATACTCCCATCCCAGGTCGATCGGAATGCGCCCGCGCGTCCGGTCGGAAAGGCAGATCAAAGCATTGGTGGTCCCGAGGTATCTGGGGCCTTCGAGGTAGTTGCTCGCCAGTACTCCCGAGAAGCCGCTTCTGCGCCCGGGGTAGACCAGAAAGAGGGGCGGGCGATCCCCGTGATCGTCCTGGTAGAGGCGAATCGCGATGCCGACCTGCCGCAGATTCCCGGTGCAATGGATGCGACGCCCCATCTCCTTCGAACGGCCCAGCGTGGGAAAGAGAAGGCTCGCCAGGATGGCGATGATGGCGATCACCACCAGAAGCTCGATCAGCGTGAAGCCTGATGATGCCGCGCGCGCGCCTCGAACCCGGGGAGTCACTCGGGGAGCTTGGACCAGCAGCGCAAGGGACGGCAATGTCCGACTCGACGAATCCAAGCTTGCGAAGTGTGGGGCGCCGAGGCAATGAACTGCGCAGCAGTCATGATTACGGCCCACTCCGCCCTCCTCGCGCTTTACGCTCCGAGCCTGCAGACGCTTCTCATCGCGTTCTTCGCCGCGACTCTGCCGGTCTGTTTCTTTTTCGCCCTGAATTGGTGGCTGAGTTCGGTGAAGGACGAGAATCCCGAGGAATTCGAGCGGGCGCAGGCCAAGGCCGATCAGGAACACGCCGCGCATCGTGGCCACGGGAAGGCCCACGGGCACGAGCACGGGGTCGGACACAGTCACGGCAAGGGACACGCCCACGGCTGACGGGAGCGGCCGGCTCCGGCCCGCACGACCGCGCACGGCGTCATTCGTCCTGGATGAAGTAACTCAGGTTCTCCAGTTCGATCGCGAGGTTGACGTTGTTCACAATCACGTCCTCGGGGGCGTGGATCACGATGGGCGCGAAGTTCAGCACTCCGGTCAGGCCCGCGGCGAAAAGCTGATTCGCCACCTCCTGGGCCACGGCGGCGGGTACGCAGAGGATGGCCATCTTCACCGCCCGATCCCGCACGAACTCGGCCAGACGTTCCATGCCGTGGACCGGCACCGGGCATCGGGCGCGCGGACGATGCGGGTCGCTGTCGAAGGCGGCAACGATCTCGAAGCCCTCGCGCGCGAATCCGCCGTACGAGACCAGCGCCGTTCCGAGATTGCCAGCACCCACGAGGATCACGGGCTGCAACGTCTGGTTGCCCAGCACGTCGGAGATCATCTTGCTCAGTTGCGCCACGTCGTAGCCCAGGCCGCGCGTGCCGAACTGGCCGAAGTGCGCCAGGTCTTTCCGCAACTGGGTCGGCTTCACGCCTGCCGCACGGGCCAGCGCCTCGCTGGAGACGGTCTGGAGCCCGTTGTTTTGCAGCCGGTTCAGGCAGCGGAAATAGATCGAGAGACGGTAGACCGTCTTGCGAGGAATCCGCGTGCGCAGCGTCTTCTTCATCGCGCCTCCCCACGGCTCGCGACGGGCGCTCCCGCGAGACGCCGCATCAGTTCATCGATGGCCTCGCGCCCGGTCGGACCGCCCGGCGGTGGTTGATACGCGTTCAGCATCACCGAGAACACCAGTCGACGCCCGGCCGAATTGGTCACGAACCCGGCCAGCGCACTCACGTAGCGCATCGAACCGGTCTTCGCGCGCAGGTTCCCGGCCAGCGGTGTCCCGCGCAGACGCGCACGCAACGTGCCATCCACCCCCGCCACCGGCAACGAATCCAGGAACTCGGATGCTGCCGGATGCCGGTCCATGGCCCGAAGCAATCCGAGCGTCACCTCGGGCGTCACCAGTGCGCTGCGCGACAATCCGGAGCCTTCGTCGAGGCACACCTGGTTCGTGGGGAGCCCCTGCCTTCCCAGAAACCCCGCGAGCGCGCGGACACCGCCCGCCTCGCGGCCTGAATCGGGCGTGCCTTCAAAGTCCGCTGCGCACTGCAGGAAGAGGAGCTGCGCCTGCAGGTTCTGCGACGGTTTCATCATCACACGCACCCATTCGCCCACGCGCCGCGATGGGACCCCCCAGCGCATCAGGGTGGCGGAGTTTCCCTGCGTGAGGCGATCCGCCGCACCCGACTCCACCCGCAGCCGTCCACGGACACGGATGCCGGCGTCCTCCAAGGCACGCAACAACTCCGCGCCGAACCAGCGGACGGGATCCAAGACGGCGACCGACTGCGTCACGGTCACTCCTCCTGCCGGGATTCCACCGAAGCACTGCAGCACCGTCGTGGAAGGACGCCGGTCCACCGCGAGGTGCGCGACCGATCCCGGCGGCAGGGTGCGACAGAAGGTGGCATCGACGGACTGGCCCGGCACCGGCGGATCAAAGCGGGCCACCACGGGATCGCCGGGCTCGGCACCCGAAGTCACGATCAGATCCGTCCTGCCTTCATGAACGACCAAGGCCGCCGGACAAGCGCCGTAGTAGTACTGGAGGTCATCCCAGATCCAGCCGGTGGGAACCCCACCCCCTTCGATGAACCCATCGTCGAGCACGAGGTCACCGAAGATGCGGCGGATGCCCGCCTCCCGAATCGCCGCGACGAAGGGAGCGAGGACACCAGGCCCGCGCACACCGGGTCGCATCCGCTCGCAGAAGGTTCCGTCGCCGCGCCCCCGGATCAGCAGGTCTCCCTTCAAGGTGCCCCGGTTCGACGGCCTCGCGTCCGCCAGAATCTCGGTCCGCACCTCGTGCGAGGGTCCGAGTTGGTCCAGCGCGAGCGCAGCCGTGAAGAGCTTGGCGGTGGACGCAGGTTTGAGCAGACGCTGCGCGTTGGTGGCGAAGATCACTTCTCCATTCGCCGCGTCCATCACCTTCACCCCCCAGGTTGCCTGCTCAAACCACGGGCGGGAGAGCCACTCGGCGGCCTCGATTGCGGCGTCGCCCCCGGCTTGAACGGGCAGCGCGGCGGCGCCCAGGAGGAATTGGAGGCACGTGGTGAGAAGTGCCACGAGCGGGGAAACACGATCCCTGGGCACCCTTGTGAGAGGACCGACACCAACCGCCGGGAGGACGCCGCGGAGCGCCGCGACGGTCACGGCTTGCTGGTGATGCGATTCCAATCGGCTCCACTCCATTCGGCATAGGCGCCGAACGCCGCCTCATTGGAGATGAGCACGGCCCGCACCACGCTGGAGTCGTCGGCGCGTCCGGAATCGGGGATCAGGTCCGGAACGATATCGACTTTTTTGTGCGCGTAGGTGAGCGCGAAGACCGCCTGCGAGGCGGCATAGTACGGAAGATCCAGATACGCACCTTCGGCGAAGTCTTCAACGGCGTCGGCCAGGAACTCGAGCTGATCGACGAGGTGCGGGAACTTGGGCGCCGTGATCTGGGTGAACTCGAGTTTCCAGGCGGGGAGATGCCGGGCAACCCGCTGCAACATCGCTGGCGTCACCTTGGCGGCCCCATGAATCACGTACGCGGCAAACTCGGACATGGGCGGACGATAACGAAATTGCTTACCCGGGCCAACGTGAAACTGGTCCGACACCGCGGTGTCGTCGAAACGCCTCCCGCCTGCCATGACAGCCGGCGGGAGTTTTGTGAAGGGCGAGCGGCCCTATCCTGCACGACGCGGGTCCGAACTTGGTCCGGCCCGCGTGGAGGACCGCGCGCTTGCTCCTGACGAATTCACTCAAAGAGACGAGGCCGCCCGCACAGTTTACGCATCGTGACAAAGCCACGTCGCGCGGACAGCCCCGTCATCATGTTGAACCGATCAGGAGGTTGCGAAACTACTTCTTCTTGGCGGCCTTCTTCGCAGCTTTCTTAGCAGCCTTTTTCTTCGCTGGCATTTTGTTCA
>CAZYJB010000345.1:0-5301 GCA_964647675.1 uncultured Verrucomicrobiota bacterium
AGTCGCGTCGTAAGTGCCCCATCTTCCAAGCCGAGTTCCAGGGCGAGGAGGTGCCGATGATCCTGCGCCACGAGGACGTGCGGCGCGCGGCGAAGGACTGGAAAACCTTCAGCTCGAACGCGCCGTTCCGCGTGCCGATCCCCTCGGAGGAGGAGGTGCGTTCGATGCGGCAGTTGCCGGTCGAGATCGATCCGCCGGAGCACACCGAATACCGCCGCATCGTGGAGCCCTTCTTTCTGCGCGCGAAAGATCCCGCGATGATGGCGCAGGTGGACCATCTGATCGGCGGCCTGCTCGCGGAGGCGCTGAAGCGCGAATCCGTCGAAGTCGTGCGCGAGTTCGCCCTGCCAATCCAGTCGCACGCCCTGACCTACCTTCTCAACGTGCCGGAGTCCGAGGCCGCCACCTGGATCGGTTGGGGCACGCACGTGTTCCGGGACGGAGGCGACGGGCAGCGGAAGGGCGCCGCGCTGGAGGCCTATCTGCAGAGCCAGTTCGACCGCGCGCAGGCCGCGCCGGGCGACGATTTTTTCAGCGCCCTGGTGCAGGCGACATTCCGAGGTCGGCCGCTCACCCGCGAGGAAATGATGGGCTTCGGCAATCTCACCTTCGCCGGCGGGCGCGACACGATCATCCATTCCATCTCGTCCGTGCTTGCGCACATCGCCGAGCGCCCGCAGGACCTGGAGTTCCTGAGACAGGATCCGGCGCGCATCGTGCACGCCTGCGAGGAATTCTTCCGCGTGGTGACGCCGCTCACGCACATCGGGCGTGTGTGCCCGGTAGAAACGGTGGTGCACGGTGCGACAGTGCCGCCGGGCGGCCGCGTCTCGCTCAACTGGGCCTCGGCCAACCGCGACGAGACGGTTTTCGAGGCGCCGGACGAAGTGCGTCTCGACCGCAGGCCGAATCCACATCTGGCCTTTGGGTTCGGCGCGCACTTGTGTCTGGGGGCAGCCCACGCGCGCTTGATCCTCCGCACGTTGCTGCAGAAGTGCGTGGATCTCGTCGGCCGCGTCACGGTCCTTCGAGCGGAGGAACGCGTGGAGAACGAGGCCCGCTACCGGCGCGTCATGGGGTACGAGGTCCTTCAGGTGCGACTGGAGCCGCGCGGGTAGGATGCGGGAAGGTCGGCGCACCACCCGAAAGGTGGGGCGCCACAGGGACGTGGCGCCGCAGGGTGGGCTGAGAGAGTGCGGCTGGCCGGGAAGGTCAGCACGATGCGCACAATCAGGGCATGGTGGTGCGGAAGAACTGCTGATCGACGTTGATATCGACCGACTGCGGCGAGGTGGCCTCGGGAAGGACGGTCCACGGGCCGGTGGCCGTCGGTGACGCGGTCAGCGCGCCGGAAGACCAAACGATCGTCGGGCGCCCCTGGATCAGACGGGCGGTGACTCCCCTTGGGTTCACTCCGGCGCCGTAGTGGGCCAGGACGCATTGCGGAGGCAGCGCTCGCGGGTAGTAGGCGACTTCGTCCAGCGCCCCGGCGAACCCGCTCTGGCCAAAGCGAAGTGCGGCGCCCACGGCGCCCAGGTGGGTGGCGTTGCGACCCGCAACCGCCATGCCGTTGATATAGAGCCGCGCGCGTTGGCCGTCGAAGGTTCCGACCAGGTGGGTCCACGCCGCTTCCTGGACCGGTGTGCCGACCACGGCCACCCACCGGTTGCCATCGCCGAGCGCGAACTCCCATTCCCCGGGATGCAGCGCCCGGAGCATCCATCCACGTGGCACGGAGGGATGGGAGGTGCCGGCCAAGGTGAGTTCCTCGTAGGGTAGGTTCCCCAGCCGATCGACGAGCGCCCAGAGTTCGATGCTGAAGGCGGGACGATTGAGATCCGGATGGAAGGGGACGTCGATGTGGAGGCTGAGTTGGCGATAGAAGGCCGCAGCGAGGTCCGGTCGGTCCGCCACGATGGCACTGATCCAGCTCCACCGCGGGTCGCCGAAATACGTCCCAGGGTTCCGTGCCATGACATCGAGCGCGGGAGTGACGGGCCATGATGCAGAGTCCCCATTGCCGAGCTGCCAATAGCTCGTGGGGCCGTCCGCGAGGACCGCCAGTTCATAGGCTGAGAGGCTTCCCGCCAACGGGATTCGGCGCAGCCGATGATTCCCCGTGTCCGCGACGAAGAGTGTCCCATCGGCGGCCAGTCCGAGGCCGGACGGCTGCGAGAATTGCGCGCCCCCTGGATAGCTGCCGAGATGGCCGGCCTCGCCCGTCCCGGCGACTGTCTGAACCAGCCCTTGGGCGGAGATCCGGCGTACGGCGTGGTTGCCGCGATCGGTGATGAACAGGTTGTCGAAGGCATCCGCCACGATGCCGTCAGGTTCTCGGAACCTGGCCAGGCTGTTCGGACCATCCTGGTAGCCCGGCTCTCCGGTGCCGGCGTGGACCAGCACGAGGCCTTCCGGCGTGATCCTTCGGATCCTGGGTTGCCCCCACTCCGTGACGAACAGGTCACCGCAAGCCCCGAGCGCGATCCCGGCCGGGCGGTTGAACTGCGCCCATATCCGGTGACCGTCGGCATTTCCTGCGATTCCGGTCCCGGCCCAGGTGGTCACCCGCCCATCCCGCGCGACGCGGCGTACGGCATGATTGTCGAAATCGGTGACAAACAGGACGCCATCGGGCGCCAGGACCAAATCGTTCGGGTGGTTGAACCGCGCCCGTTCGCGAATCTGATCCTCGAAGCCTGGCAGTCCGATGCCGGCGTGGGTGGAAACCTGGCCGTCGGACGAAATCCTGCGTACGACGTGATTGCCGTAATCGGCGACATAGACCGTTCCGTCGGGTGCGGCGCAGACACCGATCGGGTCTCGGAACTGGGCGGTCTCGGCGGGGCCGTTCACATATCCCGGCCGTCCGGTGCCGGCGACGTGCATGACCAGGCCGTCAGGGGTGAGTTTTTTGATACGATGGTTTCCGGTGTCGGCGAGGTAGAGATCGCCATTCGGCGCGACGAACCCGCCGTTGAGTGAGTGGAACCGTGCCGCGGCGGCGGGGCCGATCACATCACCGGCGAGGGTGTCCGGTCCGGTGGCATTGGAGATCACCAGGGAATGGTCGAAATAGAGAATGGTCTCGCTGGTTGGTGGGGTGACCGTGAGGCGCGCATTGCGTGACTGCACCCGGCGATTGAAGCGGTTACTGACCACCACCCAGTAGTCCCCTGCATCGGCGAGTGCGACGTTGGGCAGGGTCAGTTCGGGTGAGCGCGCATCAGGCAGGCTGATTCCGTTCCTGAACCACGTGTAGAAAAGCGGTTCCGCGCCCTGAGCCACCACGGAGAACGCGGCATTCTCTCCGGCTGGCACCGTGAGGTCTTGAGGTTGGCTCAATAAAGTCAGGGCAGGGGTGGGGGACGACACGGCGGGATGTCGCCCGGTGCCGCGCGCGTCCGCACGGTCCATTGCCCAGACATCCGGGGCGGGGGGGCGACCGACCTCGAAGGCGTGCAGCGTTCCGCCATCGGGATGTCCCGTCGTTCGGACGTAAAGCATGCCGTCGGTGGTGAGAATCGGAGGATGTGCGGCGGTCCAGTCGAGAGCCGAGGTCCAGAGGATCGTACCCGTGGAGGCGGACAAGGCATGGAGCGCCAGGGAGACAGCGAAGTTGGTGCTTCCCGGGAGACGGATGCGGGACTGGCCCACGACGTAGGCAGTGCCATCGGCTGCCAGTGCGGCGGTGCTCGGATTAGTCACCCCGACCCCCCAGCGCTGCTGGCCAGTCATGGGATCGTGTGCTCCGAACAGGGCGGTGCTCGCCGGGCCGTAATACCGCGTGCCCGTGAGGACGAGGCCGTTGGTCGTCTCGATGGGCTGGGTTCCGAACGCCACCGTCCCAAGGAGCGTCGCCGGACGTTGGGTGAGGGTGGCATCGAGGGAGTAGTAGTTCGATTGCCCCACCAGGATCTGGCCGGACTGCAAGGGAATGAGGCTGGTCGGACCGGGTGACTCACCGGGGATGCGGTTGACGTGATGGTAGAAACCCTGGATGAGGCCGGTGGACGGGTTGACGGACCAGACTCCGTGGTTGGTGTCACCGAAGTAGGCCCCGAAGTAGAGGCGGCCGTTGGTGGCAAGCACCGGGGGGCTCGAGAAAAGCACCCCGTGGCGGGCGGTCCATCGCACCGCGCCGTTCGCGGGGCCGACGGCCAGCAGGATGGACTGGGACCAGACGAGGAGCGTGCCGTCCGTCGCGAGCGTGATCCCGCCGCCATGGATCTCGAGGCTCTGTTGCCACCGGAGGACGCCATTGGTGGCGTTGAAGGCGAAGAGATCAGGACCCACCAAGGTAAAGACGGTGCCATCGTCGCCCACGGTGGCGCTGGAGTCGGAAACCCCGCCGGATCTGGCCGGAAGAATGTGTTCCCAGACCTTGTCGCCTGAGTCGGGCCGGTAGGTCCGGATGACCGGTTGATCCTGCCGGCCCGCCAGATAGCCGCGCACATGGATCAGGCCGCCCGGGGAAACGACCAATCCAGGATTCTGGAAATGGCTGTCGAGATCGAGATTGACCGACCATTTGGGAACCCTGGTGTCCTGCGCTTGCACACGGGCCGGCAGACCCCCGAGCAGAAGAAAGGCGGTGGCGAAAGCAATGAGCACTCGGAGCAAACGCGGTGGCCCTGTGAAGAAACGCTCGCGAGCCTGCGGCGAGGGGTTCGGGCGGGCACGTCCGCCTGGGTGAAGGTTCCGGAGCATGGCGATCACCAGATCGCCGCTGAACCGGCTTACCGTCAAGGGCGCGGGGACAAAACCTCCGACAGGCTCTTACTCCAGCGGGAGAAAATCCGGCCGCAGCGGCGTGTGTCCGCGGGACAGAGTCAGGAGACAGACGGATTTTCCAATCCCGTGGCGCGGCGCGCCGGCCGATCCGGGATTGAGGTAGAGAACCCCGTCGATGAACTCGTTGAAAGGCCGGTGCGTATGGCCGAAGACCACGACGTGCGGGCGGAAGCGGTTGAGACGGATGCGAAACGTGGACGAGGGGGAATGAGGCGCGACGATGTGTTCGATCAGGATGCGGAAGCCGTCGAATTCGAGCGCCTCGGTCTCGCGCCAGCCGGGGAAGCAGTCGTTGTTGCCGGCGACCACCGTGACGGGGGCGACAGCCTCGAGCTCGGCGATGATCTCAGGCCGGCAGACGTCACCGGCGTGGAGAATGCGATCGACCCCGGCAAACAGCGTGGCGACCCGGGAGTCGAGGCGATCGTGGGTATCAGCGAGAACACCGAGTCGCATGGTTGGAAGTGCGCGAAGCATGCGCATCGCCGTCCGCTTGGCGAGCGCTTGTTT
>CAZYJB010000346.1:0-5297 GCA_964647675.1 uncultured Verrucomicrobiota bacterium
CCACGAACCTCCTGGCGGGACAATGGCTGGGTCAGCAATTCCAGATCCCGGTCCAGACCAACATCCTCTTCCTGCCGGCGTCGGCCTACCGTGTCCGCACTGGCCAGTTCGCGCCGTTGCGCACCAACTCGTCGGTGTCGCTGTTCGAGCCCCTGGTCGGCGCCGCCGCGCCGGTCCTGCGCATGGCCATCACCAACCGTCTGCGCGCGGCCATCATCGACCGATCGGTGGCCGGCGGGCGTCTGGTCGAGTACGTCGACTACGACAATCTGAGCCAGCACTTCGATGTCATGGAGGAATTGCTGCGCCGCAGCAGCTTCGCCAGCGGCGCAGGCGGACTCGGAGACCCCAGCAGCGCCGTGGGATCGCGCGGCGCCTTTTGGCAGACCAACGCCACCGACGGCTCGCGCTTCAGCCTCAATATCGGTCCCATCACGGAGGGCGTCGCACAGCAGATCGGCGTTTCCCTCGGGACCCCGGACTTCTCGGACTGGAACAGCGCGTCGTCCGATCCGCTGGGCGGCCGGGAGAAGGAGAAGGCGATCGAGGCGTTTGGACAATTCGTCGCGGGCAGTCCGCGGCCGCCACTCCTCAGCATGCAGGTTCCGTTTTCGCCGGGCATGAAGATCGTGGTGCAGGGCTCCTGGCAGGTGAACGACCCGCTGGTGAACAGTCTGGCTTGGGACATTACCGATCCCCAACGCACCAACGACGTCCAGCTACTGCCGCCCCTCTACCCCGTCACCAACGACCGCAGCAACCTGGGCAAGGTCAATCATCGGTATCGCCCGTGGCAGCGCAACAGCAGCACGTCGCTCAATCCCGGCGCCATGCAGGTGGGTGACTTCGATGTGTCGTTGAAGGATCCGCAGATCCGGGGTTCAGACGATTGGAACTTCCCGACCAACCAGCTCCCCGCCGTGGGTTGGCTGGGGCGCGTGCACCGTGGCACGCCTTGGCAGACCGTCTACATGAAGTCGACGGAGACCCCCCTGGTCACCTGGACCCTGTGGACCGGACACCCAAGCTGGCGATGGCCCGGCAATCTCGGGTTCCAGACGACGCATCCGAACTCCGACTGGATCCTCATGGATCTGTTTACCACGGCGATGAACGACAACGCCGCGCGCGGCGGGCTCGCGGTCAACCAGACGGGACTGGCGGCCTGGACGGCTGCGCTGGCCGGGGTGCCGATCCTGACCAACGACATCGCGGGCGGCACCAATGTGGCGCCCCATATCATCGAGCCCAGCACACCGGCGCTCTCAACGCTGGTGCAGGGCATCGCCGCGACGCGGGCGTCGCGTCCGGGCGGTTACTTCCGGTACCTGGGTGAGGTGCTTTCCTCGCCGAGCCTCACGCTCGGGTCGCCCTACCTCCACCTTGCGCCCACCCAGAACGGCATGCCCGCGGACGCCGTCATCGAGCGCATCCCGCAGATGACGATGGGCGTCTTGCGCGCCGACGAGCCGCGGTTCGTGGTGTACGCCTTCGGACAGTCGCTGCGACCCGCGCCTGGGTCGGTGGTCACCGATTTCGGGCCGTTCTTCCAGATGCCCACCAATTACACGATCACGGGTGAGTACGTGACCAAGACGCTGATGCGCCTCGAGGAGGTGGACGAGATCGATCCCGTGACCCGGCTGCCCCGAAAGCGGATCGTGCCGGTCAAGGAGACCTATAATGAGGTGCCGCCGCCCGAGTGAGTGGAGCGTGGCGGCGCGGTGTTGTCCTGCGCCGAGACACGGCGATTCGCCGGACGGCCCGAACTGTGCGAAGCTGGGGCCATCCGACGGATGCCCGAGCAACGCCAAATCAGGAACCTTTAGCCCTTAGTTGTTATGCGCCTGCAAGCCCGAACCTGGCTGTTGATCAGCGTGCTCTCGTTGCTGGGAGCCGCGGTCTTCTGGCAACTCGGTGAGCGGCGCGCCGCGCGGTCGCGCGGGCTCGACCGCCCCACCCCGGCTGTTTCACCGTCGCCCGCAGACGCCCCCTCAACGGCGCCTGCAGCGACTCCCTTGCCGCCCACGGCGATGCTCTCCGAGCCATCGCGCGTGCCGGTCCTGCCCTCCGCAATGCAGCAGGGCCGCCACCTGGGTTCCAACTCGCCGTCAGCCGTGTCCGCGGCGCGCCTCCACGAACGCGAACGTCTGCGACTGCGCAACACCACGCGCCCGATCGCCGAACTCGCGCGGGATCCCCAGGCGCTGATCCTGCGCAATGCGATCATCGACACCCGGGCCGGTACTCTCCTGCCCATCCCGGAACACCTGCGGGCCGAGGTCGAACCCGGCGGGTTCATCGTGCAGGCGGCCGGCGGGGTCACTCCCACCTTGCGCGCCGAGCTTCAGGCCAAGGGCGCCACGGTGGTCTCCTACCTGCCGCACAACGCGCTTCTGGTGCATGCCAGCTCCGAGCAGGCCGCCTCGCTGCGTTCCGTGGCCGGGGTCAATGCCGTGCTCGCGTACGAACCCTATTACAAGCTCGAGCCCGATCTCCTGACCCGCGCCGTCGAACGCCTGCCGCTCGACGAGGGCACGCGCCTGAACGTCACGCTCTTCGCAGAGCTCCGCGATGCGGCGGTCGCACGCCTGGCCGAGCTCGGAGGCGCCGTGGTCGCGGAGTTCCGCACGCCGTTCGGTCCCACGGTGGTCATCGAGCCTCCCGCCGATGCGCTCGCGTCGGTCGCGCGCGTGCCGGGCGTGCAGGGCGTCGAGATCCACCGCCGCCGCCAGTTGCTCAACGATCTGGCCCGCGCGCGCCTCGGGATTTCGGCTGGGACCAACGCGCCGGGGTCCTTCACCAATCACCTCGGGCTGACCGGCACCAACGTCTTCGTCAATGTCAACGACACCGGCATCGACGCCACGCACCCGGACCTGGTCGGGCGCGTCACGGCCGATGCACCGACCACCCTCATCGACGTCAATGGCCATGGCACGCACGTGGCGACCACCATCGCGGGCGACGGCACCATGTCGTCCACCGTGACCCGCGCACCCGGGTCGCTGCTGCCCGGGGTCGATCTCCGTGGCATGGCGCCCGAAGCGCGTCTGTTCGGCATTCCGCTCGACTTGAACACCGGTCCGTTCCTCTCGGATGCCTACATGCACGAGACGACGGCGACCACGAACTACCTGGTGCTCTCGCGAACCAATTTGCCGATCTCCAACAACAGTTGGGGGTACACGCGCTCCACCGAGTATGACGCGTCGGCGGCCAGTTTCGACGAGGCGGTGCGCGACGCTCTGCCTTCCGTGACCGGCGATCAGCCGATCCTGTACGTCTTCGCGGCGGGCAACGAAGGCTTTGGTGAACCGGACGGTCTCGGTGGTTTCTACAGCTCCCTGCGGTCCCCGGCGGTGGCCAAGAACGTCATTTCCGTCGGCGCCCTCGAGTCGCCGCGCAATATCACCAACGAGGTGATCTATCGGACCGGACCCGGCGACACCGATTTCGCGACCAACGCCGTCTTCCTGCCGAGTACCGACAGCGATTTCCAGATCACCGAATTCTCGAGTCGCGGCAATATCGACCCTTCGGTGGAGGGACTGACCGGACGCTTCAAGCCCGACGTCGTTGCACCCGGGGCCTTCATTCTCTCCGGACGCTCCAAGCAGTACGAGGATCCGTGCTGTGACGAGGCGCCGGAGACCTACTTCACCGTCCTCAAGCAACTCAATGACGGCGTCGGTCCGCATTATCGCTACGAGTCCGGCACCAGCATGGCCGCGCCCGCGGTCAGCGGATTGCTCGCGCTCTACCAGGACTACTTCCAGCGCAACGGCCGCCGCACCAGCCCGGCGCTGCTGAAGGCGCTGCTCATCAACGGCGCGCGCTCGGTCGGTTCGCCCTACAACCTGAACGTGGCGGATGTCATCAATTACCAGGGATGGGGTCTGGCCAGTCTCACCAATGCACTGCCCGCGACTGAGATCGGTGGCACCGTCTCCACCGGTGGCGTGCACTCGGTCCAGTTTGCCGAGGTGGATGGCACCAACGCGCTGGTCAGCGGCCAGGTCCGTTCCTGGCGCATCAACGTCGCACCTGCCGCGGTCGACCAGATCCTTCGCGTGACGTTGGTCTGGACCGATCCTCCCGCCAATCCGGGCGCGGGCATCAAGCTGGTCAACGACCTCGACCTCGTGGTGCTGGACGAAGCCGTGACCAATTACTACGGCGGCAACGACATTCCGTTCCGCAGCGACTTCAACACGCCGCGCTCCAGTTCCAACGCGGTGCCCAGTGACGTGCTCAACAATGTCGAGAACGTGCTGCTGCGCCCGCCGCTGAACACCAACTACCTCATCAGCGTGCGCGGGACGCGGGTCAATGTGAACGCGGTCGCCGGGCACCCGGATGGGATCGCCCAGGATTTCGCGCTGGTGGTCTCCCTCGAGAACAACTCGCTCACCAACAACCTGAGTGTCACGGCGACCAACGCCTCGGTGGCCTCTGTCTTCATCCCGCTGGTCGCCCTGACCAATGGACTGCCCGCCTCCATTCAGCGCTCGGGGGCCATCCCGGAACCGTCCGGCACCGGCGCCGGCCCGAGCAATCAATGGAGCATGTTCGCCTTCACGAATCTCTCGACGCCCGATTCCGAGGCGCTCGGGTTGACCAACGGCCGCTTCGTCTCCTTTGCCACCTTCCGCCCGGCCAACCTCGGGCTTCCGCGCACCAACGGTCCGGATCTCGACATGTATGTGTCGCTCGATCCCGGCCTCACCAACCTTGTCCCCACGGTTCTGAGCAACGCCACCAAGTCGATCGGGCGCGGCGGTACCGAGCTCGTCTACTTCACCAACGCCGTGGTGGGTAACACGTACTACGTCGCCGTGAAATCCGAGGACCGCATGGCGGGCGAGTACCTGCTCGCCGCGACCTCGAGTGATGTGCCTTTCGACGCGGATGACGAGGATGGCAACCGCATCGTCTACGGTCGTCCGTTCATCATGCCCATCCCGGACGGATCCTCCGATCGGCCGCAGTCGGGCTACATCTTCGGAATTGTGACGCGCCAGTTCGAGGTCCAGCGCGTGATCGTCACCAACGTCGTGACCTTCGACAGCACGGGCGACATCCAGAGCAACCTCAGCCACGAGGACGCCTTCGTGGTTCTCAATAACCATCCGTTGGATCCCAACGGACTGGGCGGCACCTACGCCGCTATTTTCGACGATTCGCAGTCGGGCACGACGGGAGGCGGACAGTGGCTCGCACGGCCGACGGACGGACCGGGCAACCTGAATGATTTCGTGGGGGGCGAGGCACTCGGACTGTGGCTGCTCAGCGTC
>CAZYJB010000347.1:0-5284 GCA_964647675.1 uncultured Verrucomicrobiota bacterium
GGCCGGGTCCCGCGGGCAGGTGCCCGGGTCCTGGTGGGGGCGACGTGTCGTCTTGGACAACCGTCGCGGCTAGGCCGATCGAATCCATGGTCCCTCCTTGGTCCTGGCTGGGTCCGGGCGCGTTGGGCGCCCGACGCTGGTTTACTGCAGGAGACGGAGCGCGCTCTGCGGCATGGAGTTCGCCTGGGCGAGCATGGCGGTGCCGGACTGCACGAGGATGTTGTAGCGCGCGTATTGCGTGCTTTCTTCGGCGACGTCGACGTCCTGGATCCGCGAACTGGCGGCCATCAGGTTCTCCTTGTTCACCTGAAGCTGCTCCGAGGTGTAGTTGAGGCGGGTCTGGTAGGCGCCGATGGTGGCACGGTCGCCGGCGAGGAGATTGATCGCCTCCTTGACGGCGGTGAGCGCGGTGGCGGCGCCGGCGGTGGTCGAAATGTTGGTGCCGGAATCGATCGCCGTGCCGTAGGTCGAGTCCGACAGGTCGATGCCGACCATGTCGAAGCTGTTGCCTTCGGAATCGATGGTGACGCTGAGCGTCGCACCGTCGAAGAGGCTGACGCCGTTGAACTCCTTGTTCGCGGTGTTCTCGATGTACGACTGGAGCTGCGCGAACTCAGTCTGGTAGAGCGCGCGATCGGCGTTCCCCTTGGTGACGTCCTGCGAGAGGATCGAGAGCTCGCTCATGCGGTCGAGCGCCTTGGCGATCTTCTTGAGGTAGCCGTCCTGGGTCTGGGTGAACGAGACCGCGTTGCCGACGTTCGATTTGGCGGCCGAGAGGCGCTGCACCTGGGCGTCGAGACGCGAGGCGACGGCGAGGCCGGCGGCGTCGTCGGCGGGATTGGTGATCTTGGAGCCCGAGCTCAGCCGATTGAGGGATCGGGCGAGCATCGAGGTGCTCGCGGCGAGCGTCGATGCCGCGGACTGGGCCTGGATGTTGGTATTGATGACCATAATTACCTCTTACTGTTGACTTCCGATGTCTGCACCGCAGGGGGCGCCGTTGTTCACGTGTCTATCCGGCCTACCTGCGGGGGCCGCTTCCCGGTTGAGCCGCGGCAGCGTCGGGCGGACCTGGTGGAGGGCCTCCCGGTTGCTGCGTTGGATTTCGTCGTACACCTCCTGCCGGTGCACGGGCACGTCCATGGGGGCCTGGATGCCCAGGCGCACATGGTCGCCGTCGATCTTGACGACCTTCACCGTGATCTGTCCGTCGATCACGACGCTCTCATTGATCTTGCGAGAAAGGACAAGCATGGCGGCAGCGGTTGAAGCTAGATGGCCGCGGGAAGGGGATGCTGCAGCGGAAAGCGCGCGGCATTCAGGGGGATCACCTGCTTGCCGATGAGTGTCCGGCGGTTGATCACGAGGGGCCCCTTCAGGTTCATCGTGGGCCGGCCGCCGGGACGCAGGGTGACGATGTTCAGCACCAGGGCGTCGTCCGCGCCTTCGAGGCCGAGGAAGCGCACGTCCTCGTCCGAGAGGTCCGGATGGTAGTCCGCCACCAGGGTGGCGGGTTCGACCACCACGAAGGAATGGCGTGGGGCGTCCACCATCTGCAGCCATTGGAAGGGTGCCTCGTCGTCGTTGGACGAGAGCACGAAGTGCTTGATGGTTTCGAAGCCTAGCAGCCCGAGCGGGAGTTCGAGTGAGCACTCCTTGCTGAGGGCCGTTTCCGGCGCGTCCGTGATTGCCGTGGTTGTCATACCTGTTTTGGCGAGGGCGAATTAGCAATGGCCGTGCCACGCCTGGAGGAGGGCCTCCATTGGCGGGACAAGTTGCTTGAAGAAAGGAGGTTGGACACATTTGCCGACCCCCGGTCCCCGGGTCGCAAGGGGGAGGTTTGGTCTAGGCAAAAACCTCCGGAAGGCCTCCCGTCCCGGTCAGAATTGCCGCACCCCGGGTTCATGACCCGCCCGGCGACCCCGGGAGTGGGCGTCCTTGCCGGGTGAGGCCGGGTGAGGCCGGGTGAGGCCGGCAGGGCGGGGGAACGAGTTTCCGTAAAGGATGCCGACCGATCTGCCGATCAACGAGGCGCGAGAGGGGTGTACCCGGGGCGCCGTCGACCGAGCGGGCCGGCAGCGCCCCTCGTCATCCGCACGTATGGCGTATCTCATCGACGAAGCCGCTGACTACGACTTCATCATCGCGCTGGTCTACGACCGCTCGCGCATCCGTCTCCACGACGGCAAGAACGCGCTCATCCGCGCGCGGTTGGGCAGGCGGATGCGTTTCCACGGCTTCGACGCGTTCCACGACTACTGCGAATTCCTGCGCACGCGGGCGGACGAGGACGAGATCACCCACGTGGTGGACGCGTTGGCCACGAACTTCACAAGTTTTCTACGTGAGCGGGACCATTTCGATTTCATGGTGCGCGACGCGCTGCCCCAGCTCGTTCCGACAGGGCGCCGGCGCTTCAACATCTGGAGTGCGGCCTGCGCCACCGGAGAGGAGCCCTACACGTTGGCGTTCTATCTCGCGGAGCATTTCCCGCTCGCAGACGGTTGGGACTGGCAGGTACTCGCCACCGACATTTCCACCGAGGCCCTCGCGAAGGCGAAGGCCGGAGTCTATCCGGAGAATCGCATAGGCGGGGTGCCGTCGGAGTGGCTGCGCCGCTGCTTTCAGCGCGGACACGGTGCCTGGGAGGGAAACTTCCGCATCAAGCCCGCCCTGCGCGAGCGCGTGCGGTTCGGACAGATCAATCTCCTGAGTGACTACCATCTGGACCGCGAGTTCGAGGTGATCTTTTGCCGCAACGTGATGATCTACTTCGATCGACCCACTCAGGAGCAGTTGGTTCGGCATCTCTCGAGATACCTCGCGCCGCGCGGCTATCTCCTGACCGGGCACTCGGAGAGCCTGACCGGATTGTCGGTCGGACTGCGGTGTCTCAGGCCGAGCATTTATCAGAAGGCCTAGAGGATTTGTATGCCGTCGCCTCAGCTCGTTGGCTTCGAACATCGCGTGATCGTCGGTATCGCCGACCTGGCGGTCACCAACAACCGCTCCGCGACCCTGACGACCTATTCGCTGGGGTCGTGCGTTGCCGTGGCGATTTATGATCCTGTGATCCGGTGCGGCGGGCTTCTGCACGCGATGTTGCCCGACTCATCGATCGATCCGGTCAAGGCGGCCAAGCAGCCGGGGATGTTCATCGAGACGGGGGTGGCGGCGCTGTTTCGTGCGGCCTATCAGTTCGGCGCCGAGAAGATGCGCATGCGCATCGCGGTCGCCGGCGGCGGGCAGATCATGGACACCAGCGGCTATTTCAACATCGGGAAGCGCAACTACGAGGCCCTCACCGCGCTGTTCCTCAAGCACAGCCTGCGGATCGCCGCCGAGCAGGTGGGCGGGCTCGTCAACCGGACGGTGTACCTCGACGTCGGCACGGGCGAGGTGAGGCTGAAGGTTTCTGGTCAAACCTCGGAAACGGTACTCCTATGCGGCATCTAGACGACTTTCTCGATCGGGTCTCGAACCTGCCGCCCGCGCCGCGCGTTCTGACAGAACTGCTCACGCTGCTCGGGCAGGAGGAGGTGGACAGCGGCAAGATCGTCTCGATCATCGCGCTGGATCCGGGCCTGACGGCGAGCGTGCTCCAGTTGGCGAACAGCGCTCTGTTGGCGTCGGCGCGCCCGGCCGAGGAGTTGAGCGAGGCGGTGTCGCGCCTCGGGTTCAACCGCGTCTTCCAGTTGGTGGGCGCGCTGGTGGGGGGATCGGGAATGGCGCCCCCGCAGCCGGGCTACGGGATCGACGCCGGCGAACTCTGGCGTCATTCCATCACCGTGGCCGTCGCCGCGCAGATCGTGGCGGAAGAGGCTGGTGAGCCGCCCGCCCTCGCCTACACGGCGGGACTGCTGCATGACCTGGGCAAGGTCGTGCTGAGCGAGGCGCTGGTGCAATCGTATGCGGCCCTCGTCTCCGAAACCGAACAGCAGCAGCTCCCGCTGGTCGACGCGGAGCGGCGGGTCCTGGGCACTGACCACGCCGAAATCGGAGGACGGCTGCTCACGCGGTGGAAGATGCCGGCCAGCGTGGTGATGGCGGTCGCGCACCATCATTCCCCCGCCGACGCTGGCGACCACCGCCGGATCGCGGCCACCGTCTACGTGGGCAACATGCTCGCCCACATGATGGGCTACGGCTTCGGTCACGTCCCCTTCGCCATCCGCGGGCGCGCGGATGCCATGAGCCTCCTCGGTCTCGACGAGCAGGCGCTGCCGAAGTTCATGATCGCCACCTTCGAAAAAATGGGCTTCGTCGACGCGCTCTTCAAGGCGGCCTCGAATTCCAAGGCTCCGTCCCGTCCTCCGCCCTCCCCGAGCGCCTGATATGTCCCGCATCCGCGCCCTCGTGGTCGACGACTCGGCCCTCGTCCGGAGGATCCTCGTCGAAAGCCTTTCCAAAGACCCGGATATCGAGGTCGTGGGAACCGCGGTGGATCCCTATATTGCGCGCGACAAGATCCTCGCGCTGGAGCCGGACGTCATCACGCTGGACATTGAGATGCCGCGCATGGACGGGATCACGTTCCTGAAGCTGATCATGAAGCACCGGCCGATGCCGGTGGTGATCATGAGTTCGCTGACCAGCGCCGGTTCCACCAAGGCCATGGAGGCGCTTCAAGCGGGTGCGGTCGAGGTCGTGGCCAAGCCGTCGCGGTCCCTCAGCGTCGCGGATGCCGGCGAGATCGCCGCCAAGATCAAAGCCGCGGCCTTCTCACGGTACCGCCGGTGCGGCGCCAGCACCGCCGCGCCGGTGACGCCGGTCCAGCACACCTCCCCGGCCGTCTCCCCGCCTCCGCCAGCGCGCGCGCGTATGCCCATCGCGATGGCAACGTCGGTGGCGCAGTCCTGCGCGCCCTCCGGAGTGCCGCGCCGGTTCCAGCCGCGGGGCCTGATCCTGCTTGGTGCCTCCACCGGGGGCACCGAGGCCCTCAAGTCCGTGCTCCGCCGGCTGCCGGGGGACATGCCCGGCATCTGTGTGGTGCAGCATATCCCCGCCTATTTCTCCGCCGCCTTCGCGGACCGGCTCAACCAGTGCTGTCAGTTCGAAGTGCGCGAGGCGAAGCGCGGTGAAATCTATGTTCCGAGAGCGCCGGCTGCGACAGTACAGAATCTGGCGGAGGCGCTTGTCGGCGACCGAAAGATCAAGATCGTCGTCAATGGAATCCGACCCGGCGAAAAAATGCACGAGAGCATGATTTCGGAGGAGGAAGGAGTTCGCGTAGCAGAACGCGGCGAATACTACGCCATTCGGCCGCTGCTGCCGGAGCTTGCTG
>CAZYJB010000348.1:0-5280 GCA_964647675.1 uncultured Verrucomicrobiota bacterium
CGGCGATGGAACGTCCCTTCACCGCCTGCACAAAACGGAAGGCACCCAACTCGGCCAGCGCCGCCGCCGGCACGCCCACCACGCGCGGTCGCTGCGCGCGATCCAGGTTCAGGCAACTGGCATCGTCCCCTTCGCGCACGCGTCCTGCAATGATGCTCACGGCCGTCAACTCGTCGCGGGACAATCCGAATGTCTCCAGCCCCGCCGCACTGTTGAGATCGACGGACACCGGCAACGACGTCTCCCCCAACAGCGCGAAGCCGCCCGTGCCGGAATCTCGACGGTCCGCGTCGCGCGCGGCATCCATCTGGAAGGCGCCGATGGCCAGCACGAGGAAAGTGCCGCAGGCCAGCAGTGCGACGGTTGAGACACTGCGCGAGCGGCGCCGCGTCACGCCACGCACCGACAATTCGCCGAAAGTGAATCCCACCGATCGCGCCCGGCTATCCGTCGCCGCCGACGTCTCCCGGCCTTCATGACGCGCGATCCAGAAGGACAGCCAGAGTAGCCCGCCGATCAGCGCCAGGGCCCCGGCGCCGAAGAACGCCCCGGCATTTGCGCCGCCGCCGCCGGCCAGTGCACCCACCGTCGTGCCCAGCGCAGCCAGCAGAAATACCCAGGCAAGCCAACGACCCTGAGCCACGCGGCGCGGCCGCGGCGGCGCAATCTCACCCGCCAGCAGCTCCCGCGGCGCGCGAGCAAACTGTCCCCGCAGCGTCAACGCGAGTGTCACGGCCGCCACCGCCAGCGACGCCACCCAACCCGCTGCTACCGATGCAGGCGTGGCATGAAACGACAGCGGCACCCCCCCCACCGCCTCGCGCCAAAGCGTGGTCAGTCCGTGAATCAACCCGCGCGCATACAGCCACCCGCCCAGCACGCCGGGCAGCGTCCCCAACAGGGCCAGCCCCATGCCCTCGGCCAGCCACAGCCGCGAGATCACTCGCCGCGTGAATCCCATGGCCACCAGGGCCCCCACCTCCGGCAACCGTTGCTCGACGCTGAACCGGTAGAGCAGCGCCATGAGGATCAACGCCGCCAGCACGATGAAGAAACTGAACCCTAGAAAGAGCCCGCCGAAATCCTGGCCCGACACCGCCGCCTTCAACGCATCCCCGCGCACATCCCGAAAGGCCAGCCCCACCTGCTCGGGGAGCAGCTTCGCGCGCACGCCGCGGCGCACCTGGTCAAGCGCACTCGCGGTGTCAGCGTCGGTTCCGACCGGCAGCGCATACCGTACAGCGGTCGCGTCCCCAAACCGGTTGGCCCACATCTCGCGCCCGGCCTCGACCGAGACAAAGGCCTTCGGCGTCCCGCGATGATCCTTCCAGTATTGCTCGTCCTGATCGCGGATGCGGTGCACCAGCGGGAACCCCGCGTCCCAGTCGCTCGTGCTCTCGGCCTTCGACAGGCCGGGAAACTCCGGCATCAGCGTGCGATCCGCATGCACCCCGGCGAACGGGACGACGGAGTGAACTTTGAAGCGGCGGGACTTTTCCACCAGCCGCGCGCCAGCCTCAGGATCGAACCACGTCAACTCCACTTCCGCCCCCACACCGACGCCGAGATCCCGGGCGGTCCATTCGCCCAGCACGATGCCGTCGCGCCCGAGATCGGCGGGCGTCCACGGCGCGCCGGCCGCTGTCACCATCGAATAGGGCACGAGCCGGTCCCCGGACCGGATCGAGTTCGCGAGATAAGTGAGAATGGGCCGCGCGGGTCCGGGACTCCCCGCACCGGAAATACTTTGCATCGCGGCCGCGGTGACCGGCGGGTCGAGAAAGATCCGCGGACTCGACACTTCGATCTCACGCGGCGCCGCGGAGGTGGTGGTGTTGGTGGTGGCCGGCAGGGCGCGCACGACGATCTGCGCATCCTCGAGGGTCCAGGTGGCAGCGAGCGCGGAAGCCGCCGCCGACAAGGCCTCCGTCCCGGCCGACGCCGACCGCGATCGCGCCGCCGACGCGCCGCGCGGAAGGAGCGCCTGGTTGACGCGCTGCGTGACGCCCGCGACGCGGCTCAACTCCGCGAGATCGAGGAAGGCATTGAGCGGTGCGCGTTGCCCCGACACCAGACTCACGTCGCCCAGGGCTTCGGGACCGAGGATGGCCTCGACCTTCAATCGCAGGGCCGCCACCGAATCGCTGCGCGGGCTCAGTATGGCATCCTGGGAGAGTGCGGTCGGCTTCGCGAATCTCACGACCACGGTGTCCCCCGTGCCTGCCGACAACTGCTGGGCCAACGCCGCGTTCAACCACACGGCGCCCGGACCCGGCACCCGCGCCGGAAGCCTGCCTTGCCCCGCCAGGAGTTCGAAGGCGGCCGGAATGCCGAGCACCTGAATGCCGTGTGCACGCGCGGAACCCGCCTGGTTGGCGGCCGTTCCGCGCAGGCGCAGCACGCCCACGGGGTTGGAGCCCGCGGGCCACCGCTCGAGCAACGAAGTGGAGAAGAGGCGGTCCCCCGAGTCCATGGCGACCCCGATCCCGCCCAGGCGCGACTCGGCGCGTTCACGCAGGCTGCCGCGCACGGAATCCCCCACCACCAGCGCGCCAATCAGGGCCGCAGTCCCGATCGCGGCGCCCAGCACGACTCCCAGATGCGTGCGCAGATGGAACCGCAGGCTGCGCGCGACCATCCCCCACCGGTTCATCGCACGCCCTCCACCAGCGTCCCGTCGCGGAGTTCCACCACCCGGCGCATCGCCGAGGCGAGTTGCACCGAATGCGTCACGACCACCAGCGTCACCTGTTCCTCGCGGTTGAGGTCCACCAGCAGCGCCCCGAGTTCCTGCGCTGAGCGCGGATCGAGCGAGCCGGTGGGCTCGTCGGCCAGCAGCAACCGCGGCTGGTTCACCAGCGCCCGCACCAGCGCGGCGCGCTGGCGTTCACCGCCCGACAACTGCCCCGGCCGATGCGTCATGCGCGCGCCCAACCCCACCCGGTCGAGCAGCCGCCGCGAACGCTCGACCGCCTCCGCACCCCGCCCCGCCACGGGGAATGCCAGCGTCGGAACCAGCGCGTTCTCCAGCACCGACAGGTGAGGCAGCAGGTGATGAAACTGGAAGACGAACCCGACCTGCTGGTTCCGCAGGCGCGCCAACGCCTGCTCGTCGAGCTGGGACACATCCTGTCCCGCAAGCCGGACTCTCCCCGAGTCCGGCCGGTCCAGCGTGCCGATCAGATTCAGCAACGTGGTCTTGCCCGATCCCGAGGGTCCAACGATCGACACCGAATCGCCGCGGCGAAGGATCAGATGAACGTCGTGGAGAATGGCGAGCGAAGCCGACTCCGCGGCACCGCGGTAGCCTTTCGACACGCCTTCCAGTTCCAGGTGGACCTCGGGCTCGGACATCGCCGCCAACCTTGGCGGAAGCCATCCGGGCGCAAGAGCAAATTCCTGCCTCGTCTCGTTGCGAGATCGATCAGCGGGCTACTTGACGCCGAACCGTTCCTTCACTTCGTCGAAGCGCGCGACGGAGTTCGCGCTCAGCGTATCGAGCTCGGCGGCCGATAACCCAAGGCGCTCCAGCAATCCCGCGGGCGGATGGATCGGAGCCTCGGGCGACTCGATGCGCTTGGCGGCGAGATTGGACAGACAGACGGCGTCGCACAGGACCTCCGGACATCCCTCCGGCTGATGATGGTACACAATGCCGTGGACGATCGACATCGGCAGGCCCCAGTGCTGCGCGATGATGCCGCCCAGTTCCCCATGGTGCATCTGGAGGACCTGGGCTTCGGCTTCGAGCGGCGTGGCCCCACTGCCACGCGCGCGTTGAAGCCACTCGAGGATTTCAGTGTTCAGGAAGCGTCCCATGACCAGCTTCCCGATGTCGTGCAGGAGCGCCGCGGTGAAGGTCTCGGGCGGAATCGGCGTCCGGCATGCGCAGGCCAGCGCCTCCGAGGCGAGCGCCGCCGCGACGGAGTGCCGCCACAAGGCGCCCTCGGCCAGGCCGTAGCCCGGTATGGCCCCCTGCGCGATCGGACCGACCGACCCCGCGACACAGAGCGTCAGCACCTGCGCCGCGCCCAGGCGGAACACCGCGTCCTCGACCGTCGTGATCCGGGCGCTGACGGCTTCCGAGGCGGAGTTGGCTGCACGCAGCAACTTGAGGGTCAGAGCCTGGTCGAAACCGATGATCTCCGACACGTCATGCAGTTCGTAGTCATGGCGGCTGATGAGGCCGGCCAGGCGAACCGTACTGGCGGGCAGCGGTGCGAGCTGATTCGCGTTGGCGATCAGGTCGTCCAGGTCGATGGGGCAGTAGGTCACGCTCACGATGTTCAGGGTGCTGAATTCAGATGCTTGCAGCCTCACCGCCGATGGGTACCCCGGGCCGCATCGACGTCATGGCGAATCTCACGACGGCGTCCGTCGAGCCGGGCTTCGCGGTCAGCACCACGGCCACGACGCTTGGGAGGGCTCTCTTCGTTCCGATCTTCACAACGCTGCCCGGCTCGAGCCACCCGCCTGATACGGCATCGAACCGGGATCGAAAGGGGGTGAGGGGCACGACGGGCGGCTCCACATCCGTCCGCCCGTTGATCCGGTCCGTCGCAGGCAACCTGTCACCTGCCTCTATCGGATCGGTGCAAGGCATCACCCGCTTGAGAACTGTTTCGAATCAGTTCCATGACCGGGGATTCTGGAGCACTGAAGAAATCACTCCCTGATGGCACCTCGACTCGTGCCGGAACGGGCGGCGCCGGAGTTGGGGCTGCGCCGTCGGTGGGATCGATCAATGGCTGTGACGACCCGGGATCCGTGCCCACCCGACCACCGCCAGCGAAGAGTTCGCGGGGCATCAATCCTTCTTTCGACAGGTTCTCCGCCAACTGGCTGACAGATCCCGGCATCCACGCCGCACGCCGCCACTCTTTGCCCGCGCGCGGCAGCGAGGGGATCGAGCAGCTCCCCGCAGAGGCTACCGAACCCGATCAGGCCCTGGGCTTCGTGGGTCTGTTCGCGCACGGTGGGCGCCAGGTGGTCGACCTCGCCGAAGCCTCCGAGCGCGCGGTCGCGGAAACCGGGCAGGCGCAGTTCGGTGAGCGTTCCGTTTCCGGCAGCCCAGTCTTTCGCGTCCTCGCGCACGTGCTGAAGCGCTTCGCCGGTCGTTTTTCCCATCCCGGCCCGATCAGCAACGCGCTGTCGTGCACCAGCTCTCCGCTGAACTCCGGCAACGTCCCCAGCTTGCCGCGGATACCCTGGAACCGCAGTTCCAGCCCGTGATTCAGTTCCGCGACGCCCTGCACTGCGGCCGGCCGATCGCCCGGAAGG
>CAZYJB010000349.1:0-5279 GCA_964647675.1 uncultured Verrucomicrobiota bacterium
GCCCTGGCGCCGCGTTGGACGGGTGGTCCTGATAGCCGGGCGCGATCAAAAACCAAAGCGGCCTCGAGCCGCCGCAGTCCAAAGGTGCACGCTGACCGCACTCCCCAAAATGTCCGAAACCATCCTCCGCCGGGAACTCTGGCTGCCGCGTCCGCGTGCCGAGGTGTTCCCCTTCTTCGCCAACGCCCGCAACCTGCAGCGCCTCACGCCGCCGTGGCTCGTCTTTGAAGTGCTCACGCCGGAGCCCATCGAGATGCGGGCAGGCACGCTGATCGACTACCGGTTGCGTGTGCATGGTTTGCCCCTGCGCTGGCGCACGGAGATCGAGGTGTGGGAGCCGCCGTTCCGGTTCGTGGACCGCCAGCTCCGGGGTCCGTACCGCCTCTGGCATCACACCCACGAGTTCCACGAGCAGGAGGGCGGCACGCGCTGCGTGGATGTGGTGCGCTATGCGTCGCGAGGCGGACCCTTCAGGCCGCTGATCGAAGCGCTGTTCGTGCACCGCGATGTGGCGCGTATCTTCGACTTCCGCCGCCGCGCCCTGGAGGAGTGGTTTGGAGGCGGTTCACGCGGCAACCGCGCCGGGGGGAGACCCTGAACCGGGGCGGCGCGGCGCCCGGATGAAGTTGCGCAACCGCGTCATCGTGGCGTCGAACTCTTGATGGGAATATGGGATCGACTCGAGGCGCGGAAGGAGGTCGAGGGACGAGGGAAGGGGAGGAGCGTGCTTCCAGTCGAAGCCATCGACCAGGATCGGGATGATGCGCGACTTCGCAGCCAGCGCGCCCTCGATCTCGGCGCGCACGCCGTCGCCAGGGTTTCGGCAGCGATCGAGGGATCCCGGACCGACGATGAGCAGGAAGTTCGGGGTGCGCGCGATTTGCGACTGCAACTGAATGTCGTATCGGTCCGGTCCGAGATCCGCGACATCGAGGAAGGCGCGGAGGCGGTGATCGGTCAGTGAGTTGCGGATGAGGCGGGCGTGCTCAGCGCCCGATTCGCGGCGGTAGCTGATGAACGCGACCGGCGGCCCGATCGGCAGCGGGTTGGTCCAGTCGAAGACCATCCAGGCGACGAGGGATTGCACGACGAAGGGAATGCACCACGCGAACCAATAGCCGCCGAGGTGCACGAGCAGGATCGCGGAGGCCCCCAGTGAGGCGCTGAGTCCTGAGGCAATCGCGGTGGCGTGGCGCCACCGGGACTGGAGGTAGAGCAGGACCAGAAACGTTCCCCAGGCGAGGACGAGGAAGAGTTCGAGCGCGAACGGGATGCGGGAGAGCCACGACGATTCCAGCAGGTTGGCGACGGCGGTCGCGTGGATCTCCAGCGCCGTGGAGTCCGCGTACACGACGCGGCCGAAGCTGAAGCGGGAGTAGGGATTGGCGAAGCCGTCGGCGGAGAGCTCCCCCCGGTTCAGGGCGCCCTGAGGACCAACTACGACCACCCGATTGCTGAGCGCGCCGGACGGGACACCGGCGGGATCGATGACCTGCGAGAAGCTGTAGCGCGGAATGACATCGGTCTCGGCCGGTCCCAGATAGTTCAGCCATCTGACGGTACCGGGCCGCGGCCATTGCGCGACGGAGGCGGCCGCGACGCCCTGGGTCGCGGCCACCCAGGCGAGGGTGGGCTGTCCTCCTTCCTGAAGGTGGTAGGTGAAGCGCCGGACACTGCGGTCGGCTTCGACGAGATCGAAGGTCGCCACCCCCCAGCCGCGTGCTTCCTGGCGGAAGTGGGGGTGGGGCGTGATTTCGTGGGTGGTCGTGCGGGTGCCTTCCAGGACCCGGCGAACGGTCGTGGCGAGCACGACATTCGACGCGGCGCGGATCGCGCGGGCGAGCGCCTGATCGGCTTGCACGTCGACATTGGTCGTCGCGAACAGGAAATCGTAGGCGATGGTGCGGGCACCCAACGACTTCAGCCGTTCGATCACCTGCGCATGCACGGCGCGGCTCAGCAGCCGGTCGCCCGAAACGGGAGCCTCCCTCAAGGTGGTTTCGTCGGCGTAGACCAGCGCCACTTCGCGGGTGCGGTCGTGTCGAAAGAGAAAGGGCGCGTCGTAACTGAATCGCTCGAAGGAGGCTCCCAGCGGAGTGACCAGCAGCAGAAGTCCCGACCCGAGGACGGCGATGACCGAGGGACGATAGCGTCTGGCTTGGGTGAGAAGGGCGCGCAGGGTCGGATTCATGGCAATGCCTCGCGGTCAGAAGGCGAACCGAACGCTGAGCGCCAGGGCCCGCTCGCGCGGCAGCCGCGGGAAGTAGTTCAAAGCCGAGAGGCGATAGTCGGTGTCGAAGAGGTTTAAGAGACCGACCTCGATCTCGGCGCGGCGGCGGGGAAACCGGTATCCAAATGTCACGTCCCATTGGGTGAACGCTTCCGAGAAGATCTCCCGCCGGCTGCGTCCGTCCTGCCAGTAGGCGTGGGCGGTGATGGCGCCGAACGGTCCGCTGGGATGATGGAAGCGCAACCAGGTGGTCCAGGCATCCAGGGTGACTGCGTCCGAGGTGGCCAGGGTGACCGTACCGACGGCGTCCGCATCGACGGTCGCCCGCGATCGGGTGTAGGCGGAGCCAACCGACCAGACCTCGGCCAGGAGATGGTGGAGGGAGATCGAGAGGTTCTGTTCCTCGAAGCGCAGACCACGCGAAACCTCCACGGGCTGCGGCGCGATCGTGATCACGCCGTTCTGGGCCAGGCCGCGGAATCCGCCGGAAATCTGATCTTGGTCGGAGCGCAGGATCTCGAACGACGCCGCCAGGAAAGTTCGCCGGGCCATTTCCTGTTCGAGGGCGAATCCGAAGATCTCATGCTGCGGAGCGACCTCCGGGCCGGCGGCGAGCTCGGGGACGAGGTCGCGAAAAGCCTGGTTGAAGCCGCTGATCTGGGTGGGTTCCAGGCTGTAACTGTTTTCGAAGGTTACGCCGCCCTGGGTCTGGGCATAGGCGGCGCGGACGATCGATCCCGGCCTCACCTCCCAGAGGGCACCGATTTTGGGAGAGATTCGGTCGACAGTCTCCAGCCGCGGCGAGATCGGAGGCGAGCGGTGGTTGACCGGGTAGGTGACGTGATCGTAGGTCAGTCCAGCGGTGACGCGAACTCCGTGACCCAGATCCTGCGAGAGGTAGGCGTAGGCGCTGGCGAAGGTGAGGTTCGGTGTGATGTGCTGGTCGCGCGCGGATACGGGGAACCCCTGGAAGGGTGTGCCTGCGGGCAGGCGGGTCAGGGTGCTTGTGGTGTCGAACGAGCCGTCGCGCAGGGAGGCGCCTGTGACCAGGCTGCCGGAGGACCATTGAGTGATGTGCTGGAGCTCACTGATCCAGAGCTGGAGGGACGTCTCGTAGTCCTGAAGCGCCGTGAAAGGTGCGATGCCGACCAACGGCGAAGGGTCGGGGCCAGGTCGGTGAAAGAGGATGGCGGTGGGTCGAAGGGGATCGTGCAAATGCTGGCCGGCAGTCACGTGCCCGACCATCAGCAGCGTGCGCTGCCCGGGGCTCCATTGCCGATGGTAGCCCGCCAGCACCGCAGGTTCGGTGTCCTCCGAGAGTTGAAGGCCGGCGTTGGCCTGCGAGGGATCGCGATGCCGGAAGAGATCGGCCCCTTGGAATCGTTCGGATTGCACCTGCAGCAGCAGATGATCGGTGCTCCCCACCTGGACCCGGAGCTTGGCACCGAGGCCATGTCCCTCGGCATCGTCGCTGCCGTCGGATCCCGCCTCAAATCGGTAGGCGCCTTCGACCGCGTAATCGAGTCGGCCGAAGGTGCCAAACTGGGAAAGCGCGGTATTGAACTGCCGACGGTCGCTGCGGAACCGCGAGTCCGAGAGGACGTGAGCGCCGTCGCGTTCGAAGAGGCGTGAGTATTCCTGATGCGTGACCTGCTGGGAGAGCGCCCCGGCACCGACCGGGGCGAGAAGATTGGCGGTGAGGGCCTCGCGCGCCCAGGCGCTCTCGTGCCGGAGCGTGATCAGGTTCGGATCCCGCAGCGCGCGGTAACTGTTCGCCAGGAACAGGTGCGCGGAATAGTTCGCGTAATCGGCGTCCACCGCGCGGCGTGCCTCGCGCACACTGAGATCCTGCAGACCGGCGTCCGCGTAGAGGACCGCGAGATTGGCGGATCCGACCGCCCGGTCCTGGTCGAGCAGCAGATGCGAGCGGAACAATCGACGATGTCCGGTGCGTGCAGTGGATTGCAGGAGCGCATCGATGGCGCCGCGCACGTCGCGCGATTGGTGCGCGACCACAGCGGCATAGAGCCACGGCGTGGGGTCTTCCGGATCCAACTCCCGGGCGCGACGGAGCGACTCGACCGCGCGCGCGAGGTCGCCGGCGTCGCCATCCGCCTTGCCTAGGTAGCTTCGGAAGAGTGCGCGCCTGGATTCGAGGGCGGCGGCCATCTGGAGGTCCTCCCGGCCGCCGCGATCGTCGCCCGACCGGATGCGGCAAAGCCCGCGTCCGAGCCAGCCGTTGCCCAGTCCGGGGGCAAGATCGATGGAGCGCTGGAAACTCTCGCGCGCCGCGGGGATGCGGTTCTCGCCAGCGAGGATGAATCCCAGGAGGGCATGTCCTTCGGCGTGCCCTGGGACCTGCGGCAGGGCGGACTCCAACATCCTGCGGGCGGCCGTCGCTCGTCCTTCGCCGAACAGCAATTCAGCCAGCCGGACCTTGGCGAAGGCGAAATCGGGTGAGCGTTCCAGCGCCGATTCCGTGGCGGATCGTGCGGATCTCAAATCGTGACGCGCCTGATGGAGATAAGAGAGCGCCAGCCACTCGCTGGCCGAGCGGGGCGGACCGGCCCACGGCTGCTCTGGAGACCGGGTGGCGTGGATCAGCAGAAGCAGGGCAGCGGCGCGGGAATCGTCCGCGGGCAGGAGCGCGAGAAGCGGCGCGGCCCGCTGCACGTGGCCGACGCCGAGGAACAGGGCGGCCAGCAGGAGGCGACCTTCGTCGGTGGTCGCCTCTTCTGGACTCGGATGTCCCGGCCAGGATTCCAGCGCCGCGACCAGGTTGCCGGTCTCATACGCGGCGGCGGCGGCGGCAAGTCGTGGTGCGTCCGGTTCCTTGATCCGCACCTCGGCGGGATCGATCACCACCGGGTAGTAGAGCCACCATTGGAGGATGTTCCGCGCTTCGAGGATGGGGCGCACATAAGGTTCGCGGCCGGGTTCCAAAACACCCTCGAAGCCGACCGGCACTTCGACACGACCGAGGTCGTTGGTGAGATCCACGACGCCGTGGTGAACGGTGAACACCGCCCGATGTTCGTCCACCGCCACT
>CAZYJB010000350.1:0-5266 GCA_964647675.1 uncultured Verrucomicrobiota bacterium
GGGGGTTTGCGCGGTGGCTAAATGGACACCGCGCCTCTATTCCTCCGAGGAGACGAATCGCCGGAGACCGCCCTCGTGGCGGGCGCGACTATTCTTCCGGCTCAAACCGGGACAACCAGAGTCCCGCAGACGACTCGAGGTAGGCGGCAAATTGATCGGGACCCATGGCCTCCCGAAGCGCTTCCCGCGCCTTCCTGGCTTCTTCCCTGAGGTAGGCGACGCGCTCGTCGTCGGGAACCTCGCCCGCCACCAAACGTCGCTCCTCGTTGTCCAGGTCGGCTCGCCAATCGTACAGGCGGGCCACCGCCTCGGCGTCGAGACCCTGCTCCTCCCCGAATACCTGCTCGCCCGCGAACGTCGTGTCCGACCTTCGGCGGTAATCCTCGAACCCATCGTTCTCGAGAACCCCCACCAGCTTCGAGTCCCGTACGGCCCGCAACGCCCCGACGTCGGCGTCATCGGAAAGAATGTCGCGGTTGAACTCCCATTCGATGCGCGCCACCTCGGCGCGACGCTCCGGATCCACGTGCGGCAGAACGCCGCCCACGGTCTCGGCTTCCTCGCTCATGCGTCCGATCCATTCGCCACGCTCGGAGGAGCTCAACTCGTTGAGGATGGCCGACTCGCGCTGGCGAAGCAGCTCCAGGCGCTCGTCGCTCACCTCGCTTTCCAACGCGCGATCGTCTGCATGCGCCAATTCGATGTCCCGCAGCCGGGCGTCGATGTCGACAACGGCACGCAAGACGGCATCGACCCGCTCGCGTGGCAGGAAGCGCATCATGCCCTCCACTTCAGCGAATGACCTGGCATCGAGATCGGCCGCCCGCGCCGCCACCTCTTCCGCGGTCGGCGGATGACGATAGGCCTCGGTGTCAGGGAGGTCATCAGGCGACCAGCGCGGCCGCGAAGGCTCCAGCTCCGCGACCGGACCGGAGCCCGGATCGACCTGCATGGAAGACTGGGCGCCACCGCTCTGGGCATCGCGGGAAACGGCAGACTCTGACAGGGGCAACGCGGCGCCAGTACGGCCGGCCGGGCCAACTTGGAGACGCACGAAGGACATCGCCAGTACGGCGGCGACGATCACCGCCAGGGAGAGTGACTTTGAGTTCATGGGATTCACGGTTTTGAGTCGTCTCGGGACCCGGCATCACAGGGGTCGGCATCAACTGCGGGAGCAGGTCCGACCGACATCTGACCGTCGCCCGAGGGAATGGTTGTGAGTCAAGGATCCGGGAGGAAAGGCGGCGGAGGCCTGAGGGCCCCCGCCGCCCGAGTGGCGATCCCGCACGCCGAAGCGCACAGGAGGAGCTCGCTCAGAAGAGCCCCGACAACCAGTCGAACAAGTCACCGATCGATCCCAGGATCGAATCGAGCACCCCTCCGAAGACCGCACCGATCACCTTGAGGATCTCCTGATAGTGATCCTTGATGTACGACTCGAGCATCTCGAGGAGCTTCTTGGCGAGCTTCTCACCCAGCTCTTTCAGCTTCTCCAGAAGCTTGTTCTTGATCTCGTTCCACCATCCCTGATCGGCCGCCACATCGACCGTCATCGACGCCGCGGCGAGCTCATGGACCGCCGCATTGGGGTCTGAAACGAGGAACTGCCTGGACTTCTGAAACAGGCCCGAGGCCTTCTGCATCGCAGGAAGGGTCACCTTGGCGAAGGCGCCCTGCGTCAGCCCGCCTCCGAGATGCACCGAGCGAAGAAGGAACGTCTCACCCTTCTTGTTCGAAGTACGATAAACCTTCCCGCCTTCGACGGCGTACTCGTGGATGTTCAGGATGTTTCCATTCTTGCCCTCCAGAACGGCGACCATGGTCCAGTAGTGCCCGCTGTTGAGATCGCGGCCGCACTCGACAATGGCGGTATAGGGTTTCCCCGCGTTCCGGGTCCCCATGAGCTCGAACACGTACCTGCTCGTGTTCCGAGAACCGACCTGGGAGCCGTTCTCGCGCACGCGCACCGTGCTGTTGACGCCAAATCCGGAGGCCGAAGCGGCCTTGATCATGCGATCCAGGTTCTTCCGGCTGGCCGTGTACTTGAAGTCCTTCGGCAACTCCGGCCCGATTTTCCACCCCTTGTCGGTGTTGAGGTACCGCAGGAGCCTTTCGAGGTCCGGGTTGTTGAGGAGGACCTGATAGTGCCACCACTGGAGCTCGCTGCTCGGGACCGAACCGCCTCCTACGCGGCTGAACTCGAGGGTGGACGACTTTGCAACCCACCGGAAGCTCGGGTTCGCCGCCGCGCCTGACGCGGCCGGAATCTCGAATCTCCCGGCGGTAAACACCGTGGCGATCGCCACGGCCGACAGGACTGCCTTTCGGAGTCCCGCGAGGACGACGGATCGGACCGTCGTTGTGCCCGCAACCTGCTTGTTATCATCCATGTGACTCATTGGATTGTTGGTTTGAACGGCCAGGGCGGGAGCGGCCCCAGCCAATGCATCCGGGCGAAACGACGAACCCGTGATCCCGCCCGGTGCCGAGTCCCCTCGCAGGCCGCCCGGCCGCGCTTCGGAACCTGTCGAGATCAGCTCCATACACGGGGTAGGTGCGGGGGTTGGGTCAAAAGCGGACAAAGAATCTCGCCTGAAAATCCGGCCGGCCTGCGCAGTCCATAGCGCAGCCCGTCTTCAGACAGGCTCTCAGGAGCAAACGCCAGGGCGGATGCCACCAAGCTCCCCTGCGAGCCTCGATGACCTCCAAACCCCGAATCAGGTCACGATTCTTCCCGCCGCCCGCCCAACGAAAGCACCCATCAAGACGAACAACGTTCCCGCGCCCAGGCTGGCCCAATCATAGCGGGTGTGAGGCCTCACACTCAGTTCCCCGGGCAATTGGGCGCCGCCCCCGTGCATTTCGTAGTACGCGGCGACACGCTCCAGATTGCGCTGTGTGAAAAGTGTCGGCAGAGCGACCAGCAGTCCACCGGCAAGGATCAGAGTGATGGCGATGGTGAATCTCATACCCAGGTTCTGTTTCGTTCAAGCAATGGCAGGGAGTGATCGTTGTGTCCCCGGCGCTCGCGCAGTCCGATCGGCGCGACAACAACCGGGAGACTTTCCTGCCGTTGGCACGATGCGAAGGTGGGTCGCGGATGGGCAGAGATCCTTACATTCGTAATGATCTCTGAACCGGATACTCTTAGCCGGAACGATGCAGTCGAAGGACAGGAATCGACCTCACACGCGGGCGTGAACGCCGCTCCGAGTTGGGGCTCCCTTTCTCCTGTCTCGATTCGAGATCGCCCGGAGAATCGCGTCCAATGTCCCATCAAGATCCCGGCCCAGGTCTTCGGCGAGGAAGCGAAGCACCAAATACCCGTTCTCCTGGAGCAGCGCGTCCTTCCGCCGATCGCGTCGATACGCCGCGGGGTCGCTCAAATGCTGTAAGCCGTCGATCTCAATGGCGAGTTTCGCTTCGATATCGAGAAGGTCGACTTCCATCCGGCCTTGGTTGTCGAAGGAGATCGGCAAGGTCGCATTGAGCCGGAATCTCCCCCGCGTTTCGCGGAGTGTTTCGAGTCGGCGGAACAGGAACGCCTCCGAGGCGCTTCGTGCGAGCGTGATTCCCTCGGCGTCGACGCCCGGCGCGCTGGTCGCCCCGACGAAGAGTTGGCCGAGCGGTGCATCGACGCCATCCCGGATGAGTCGCCGCACGCTGGCCGCGTAGTCGTGCTTCCAGGAGGCGTCCACCGGAAGGGGCACCTCCTGAGGCCAGCCTGGCAAGGCGCTCGCCGGGAGCAGGATCGTGTACCCCACCGCCTCGTAACCCCGGCATCGACGCTCGAACATCCGGCTCAACATCGGCACCTCGAGATCCGCATAATCGTAGACCGTGACCTCACGCTTCCCTTCGTGGACCCGATGAAGTCGACCCACGTACTGCGCGACCGTTCCGTGCCACGAGACCGGCAGGGTCACGAAGAGGGTGTCGAGCCGCGCGTCGTCGAACCCTTCACCCACAAAACGCCCGGTCGCGAGCAGCAATGGCCTCCGGTCGGAGGAAGTTGCCGCCACTCGGGCCAGCGCCTCGCGCAACTTCCGCCGCCCCATTCCGCCCCGGAGTAGGACCGCGTGCGGGACCCGGGGCAGAAGTCGCGCGGCCAGGGCTTCCAGGTGCTCCGTCCGTTCGGTAAGCAGCAGGATGGACCTTCCCGCGGACACCGCCTTCAGCACGTCGTCGCAGATCATCGCGTTTCGAGCTTCATCAGCGGTGGCTGCGGCAAAGAGTTGCTGAAAGTCGGCTCGTGGGTTGCCGCTTCCACCCTGCGGTGCGCGAAATCCGGTCGGCCGGACAATCACCTGGTGGGTGAAGGGACGCGCAGCGGCCTGCTCTCGCGCGTCGACGCGATGCCGCACGGGGCCGCATTGCATGAAGATGATCGGGTGGTGCCCGTCCTTCCGCGTCAGGGTGGCGGACAGCCCGACGACGTACCGCGCTTTGGCCCGGCGGGCCACCAACTCAAAGCTGCACGCCGACAAGTGATGGCATTCGTCCACGACCAGGTGCCCGTACTGCGCCACTTCATCACGCGCCGTTCCGTTCCTCGCCAGGCTCTGGACCAACGCCACGTCGAGTTTGCCGTTCAACCGCTTTCTCCCGCCTCCCAGTCGGCCAATGCTCTTGAGAGGTACGTCGAGGAACATCGCGAGGCGTTCCACCCATTGCTCGAGCAACTGTTGGCGATGAACCAGGACGAGGGTGTTCACGCCGCGCGCGGCGATCAACCAGGCCGCGACCACGGTCTTGCCAAATGCCGTGGTGGCCGCCAGCACCCCGGTATCGTGTTCTAGCAGCGATCGCGCGGCGGCGTGTTGTTCCGGGCGCAGCTCCCCCTGAAAAGCGCACGCCAGCGGTTGCCCACCGCACCGCTGGTCCCGGACGACCGTTTCGATCCGCAACGATTTCAGAAGGCTTCCAATCTCAGGAAGGCATCCGCGCGGAAGGCCGATGTGCTCCGGGAAATCCTCGGCGCAGGCGATGATCCGGGGCAGGTCATGAGTGGGAAGCCGCATCGCCTGCGCTTTATGGAACTCCGGATTCTGGAACGCGGCGAGGCGGACCAGTTGATTTCGGAGTGCGGGAGGCAGACTGGCCTTCGCGAGGTAGACTTGATCCGCAAGAACGATCTCCACGGACTTGGGCAGCGGCCCAGGAATCCGATCTCTAACCGGGCATCGCGACGGCGTCAGCGACCACGGCCTCGATTCGTCGCCGAGATCAGGGGCTACGCACCGAACGCCAAGCACCCGATCCC
>CAZYJB010000351.1:0-5264 GCA_964647675.1 uncultured Verrucomicrobiota bacterium
CTGGCTGGGGGTGGTTTTGGGATGTTGGCATTCGCGTAGGGGGCAATGGCGGGGATGGTTCGATGGGGTTCCCTGGTTGATGAGGGGCCTGAGATGGGTGGGTGGGTGGGTTGAAGGGTTAGAGAACAGGGTTGAGAGTGACACCGGCGAGAAACGGAGAAGCGGTGCTGCTGGGATCCGCGCGCAACTGGAGTGATTCGAGCCCGCGGCTGCGGGCGTCCGGGGGCAGGTCAAACGTGTGCGTGAAGAGTCGCGCCATTCCGGCCGGCTGCCAGTCCGCGCTCACGGCGTCGGGGATCAGACGCGCCAGCACGGCGCGGAAGGTCTCCGCCGGGCGCGCTTCGCCGGGTGCCTTCAGGAGCCGGGAACAGGCGTCATTCAATGCCGCGAGCAATCGATCACGAAGTGCTGGAGGCAGCGTCGGTGCGTCCTTCCATTCCGCAAGGCTCCGTGCGGTTTCCGAGTCGAAATGCTCACGCAGGGCGTTGATTCCCGGATTCGAATCGGATCGCAGACCTCGCGCGAGCCGCACCGCGTCGCGCACGGTCGAGCGGAAGAGAAGCGGCGAATGGTAGGCGGTGCCGGTCCAAGCGGGGACCGGTTTCGAGTCGGCTTCCCGTGATCGCCAGCGACCAAGGTGCACCGCGTATTCAAGGAGGATTCTTACGGTGCCACCGCCGGACACGTTCAGAATCACTTCGCCCACGGGCTTGCCGGCCTGACCGCCGAAGGCGGTCGCCAGCAGGAGATGGATCTGCCGGGCACGCGCGCCGTGGAGCGGCAGAAGACGCGATTGCGTGGGATAGGCGGAGGACGCGAAGGCGCGATCCGCCAGGTATTCCGGCGTGCCGCCCGCGTGTCCGGTGGTCTGGATCATCGCGCGAGCGTCGAAGGCGATGGGCTTGAGCTCGGCACCGGCCTGGGTGGCTTCGATGAAGTGAAGCAAGGACGAGCCCTGCGGCACGCCGTCGATCCAAGGCAGGTCGGGATTCGCATTGGCGGCCGCGGTCAGGTCGATGTGATGGGGACCAAGCCATCCGGCGCGCGGCAGTCGTGCCTGCCCGGGCGCGGTGGGATGATGCGCCACCATCCACGGCATGGTGTAGGGCTCGGGCCGGATCTCGCTGAACCGGTCCTCCCAGTAGAGGGGGCTGCGATAGCGCTTCCCGTCAGCACCGAGGTTCAGCTTGACCTCCCCGTGCGAGCCGCAACGCAGGACCGGTACCCGTCCACCCAGCTCGGTGCGCAGGAGCGCGAGCTTGGCCTCCTGATTTGTCATGTCCGGCAGCTCGCCAAGGTCCGAAACGCCGACCGGCTTGGTTCCGAACTCGTAATGAAAGCTCGAATGCGGGTTGGCGTTCGGGTCCGAGGTGACATGGGGCTCGGCGGGGGAATAGCGGTCGTTGCCGGTTTGCTCCGCCACCGGGCAACTCCAGGTGCGCGGGTCGCGGAGGAATCCCTCCCGCAGCAGCACGGCGAGATCGGGCGGCCATACCTGATCGCCGCCGTGAGCGCGTTGCCACCGTCGCAACGCTTCGTAGATCCGGCCCATACGGTCGAAACAGATCGCCTCCGTCGTGGCCTCCGACGATGCGCGCAGGAGCGATGCCGCTGCGCAGGCAAAAGGCGTGTGCGCAAGGCAGGTCATGAACGCGCGTCGGCTGTTCATGGGAGAAGGGCGCGGGTGGGAGTGGCGGAAATGCCAACGCGACAAACCCTCCGACGGGTCATGGGGGCACGCGCTGGGGAGGGTTGGTGGAGTTGTAGGACTCGGACTGTCCGGGCGTGTAGATGGAGAAGGCGCGGCTTCTCACCAGGACATCGGTGACATATCCGGTATGGGAGACACTCGCCTCAATCCACGTGCTCTTGTCCTCCGTCTCGAGTTTCCACTTCAGGAAGATGTTGTTGTAGTTCAGTCGCGCATTGTCGTACGCGATGCGCGCATCCTTTTCCGGGATGCCGAGAGCGATCCCTTTTCGGTACGCGAACAACGCCGAATTGATGCGCGCGATCGCGCTGACGATGTCCCAGACAAAATCCTGAAAATCACACGGCAAACGGTCGCCGTTGCCATCACAGGGAAACCGAACGGCATCGCCGAACGTCGACGGCGGCGGATGCTGGGGATTCTCGAGGGGATAGCTCTCGCGCGGGTTACACGGGGGTCTCCACTGATACAGGTTGTGATGGTTCGCCGATGGGTCTGCCGCCGGAGGTGGGTTGTCGCTCATAGGGGGGGTAGTCGGTGGATGGAGGTGAGGCGGAGAAATAGGAGCGGATCGCGGCGACCACGCTCTCGGGCGTGATCGCGGCCATGCAGCGCGGAAGGCCGGCCGCGGCATCGAAGTCGACGCAGCGTTTCGATTCGTCGTCGTTGGCGTGCCCGTCGCCCAGCGCGACCGAGCGCGTGCGCCAGCAGCCACCCGTGGCGCAGCAGGGCAGCGCTCCGATGGTGTGCAGGAACCGATGCCACGGATAGGCCTCCCAGTGCGCCGGTTCGCGCCCTCCCGCCACCACCACGCACGGCAGCGGTCCGCGCTTCTGCGCCGGCCGAGGCACGGCCGCCGCGAGGTGCATCAGGCTGGTCACCGGGCACAGCACGCCGTCGCAATGATGGATGAGCCGCACGAGGTCGCGGAGCGTGGTGCGTCCGCGCAGATCGATGACGTTCCCGAGGCGCGGGTGGTAGTGGCCCGATTCGCCGATCTGCACGAACTGGATCTCGTCGGATAACGCGTCCACCACCGCCTGCCAGCGTCGCCGGTGCCACCACTTGATGGTGAAGTCGTACTTGCCGCCGGCCGCGATGATCCAGACGGGGCGCGAGCGTTCGGAGACCGGAGCGAAGGGAGCGGGGTTCGCCCGCTCGTCGTCGCCCAGGTGCAGGTCGCCGCGGAACTCGGTGGGGTGCACGTCGATGCCGAGCTGCGCGGAGAGGTCCTGCGCGAAGCCGTGCAGGAAATGCCACGGCTCCTGGTTCGCACGATGAATCAGCGGATACGCGCACTGAACGCGGCGCACCTCGGGATCCTGGGTCGAGAGCGGTGTGATCCACGGGTTGTGCCGCCACAGATCCGGGCACGAGGTGCGCACGTCCGTCAGATACCCCCCCGGATGCAGGCGATGGAGATCGCGCACCGTGGCGGTGAGCACGGTGATGTCGCCGGGGGAAAGACGACATTCGAGGATCAGCTTCTGGGGCGGCGGCGTCACAGGACGGAGGCGGAACGATGCTCGAACTGTCGGAACCCGAGGTCGGCCAGCACCTGTTCCATGGGGATGCCGGGCACTTGGCCCACGCTTTCCGTTTCCGCGGGCGAAGGGAACGGGACCTTGACCCGGGCCTCCTGGGGGTGCAGGCGGCGGTGGTTCTCGGCGACAGCCTGACGCGCGTGCCGGAACCGGAGGTTGACCGCGATCGCGCCCTCCAGGTCAGGTTCCGCGTCGAAGCCCACCGGAGCGTATTGGTCTTCAAGTCGGTCGCGGTACTCGATGGCTTCGCGCACCAGGATGGCCAGCTCGCGGGCGTGCCGATCGGTGCGCGCCGGGTGGGCGCGCCACATCGCGAGTTCGGCGTGCAGGCGGTTCAGGTGGTAGTAGGCGGCGAGGAATTCGAGTTTCTGGCGATCCACCGGATCGCTACAACCCGGTTGGGGCCAGTCGCCGCCATCGCAGCGCGGCATGTGACGTTCGGTCAGGCCCGACGCGCCATGGCGCGGGTCAGCGACGAACTCGTCGAAGGTGGCGGGCATGAACGGCATTGGAGTCTCCATGGATCAAGGCGCGAAAGCGCGCGTGGCGGGGTCACTCATTGGGCGGGAATCAGCGAAAATCCGGGTGGACACGCAGCGCGCGTCGCGCAGTCGCTCGAGCAGCACCTCCAGATCCCAGAAGTGCAGCCGGCGGCCGCCCGAGATGGCTCCCAGCCAGCGGCCGCCACCGGCGAAGCGCAGCCGGCGATAGCCGCTTCCCTCGGTGGTTCCGAGAGTCACCAGCGGGCGCCAGGTGAGCAGGTCGCCGGATTCGTCGAGGATACCGAGCTGGATTCCGTCGCCGACCGCCGCCGCGGCGAGACCGAAGGCGGGTGTGATGGCCAGCTCGGTCGCGCCCGGGATGAGGCGGAGGCGATGCGGCGCCCTGGATGCTGCCTGTTCATCCATCACCTCGAGGGCCCAGCCGTCGCGATCGAGCCCAGCGATGCAGCACCAACGGGATCCCAACCAGGCCACCGAATCGGCGCCTTCGGCGAGGAGTTGTGCGGCCTGGTCCTGATCACGCCAGACATAGGCGTTGCGTTGCTGGTCCACCCACGCAAGCCGGGTGCCATCGAGCGAGAATTCCAGGCCATTGATCTGAGAATTGCCCACCCCCGGATCGAGCAATGAATCGCGCCGTCCGCCGGCGAGCGCACCGACGGTCACCGAACCCGCCCGCGCGGAAGCCAGGCGCGCGAGTCCGGGGTCGAGCGCCAGCCGAAACCCGGCCTCCTGGGGATTCGGCGTCGACTGCGGGAACCAGGGTGCTGGGGCGCGTGCGGGCGCGTGGGTTCCCCAGCCCAGGATCTGGTTGGTGAATCGGGAAGAGATGAGAATCTGGTCCTGATTCAGAAACCGGGTCCCCTTGGTGAGCGAGGCCGATCCCAGCTCGTACCGGCGGAACATGCGGCGCTCGAACAGGGCGACGCCGCCCCGGCCGCCACCGACGAAGCGTTGTCCGTCGGGCGAAATATCGAAATCCTCGATCGTGTCGACCGACGGGAAGGCGATCTGGAAGGTCACCGCGCTTTCCCTCCGCGACACCGCGCGGACGCCGCCGTCGTTGGAGTACAACATCACGCTGCCCTCGGTCCCGGTCTCGATCGCGATCAGGTGCTCGCCTCCCTGCATGGGCATGGGAGGGGTGCCCAGCGTGAGATCGAACGTGAAGAGCCTTCCGGAGTCGCCGAGCGCCAGCGCGAAATCCCCGGACCCGGTGGGCGCCAACTGCATCCAGGGCTGCAACAGACCCGTGTGGGCCGAGTCCAAGGAGGGATAGCGCGCCAATGGCTCGTCAAGGATGACCAAGCTCGCGCGGCGCTCCGGGAGTTGCCATCGATGCAGGCGCCCATCGGCGGTGGCGACCAGGAACTCGGTGGGAGAGATCCAGGCGGCGGTGCGGACACCGGCAGGGTGGCAGGCGGAGGCCACCATGGTTCGCGACGCCACGTCCCACACATGTGCGTGCAACGACTCGTGGTTCCAATCAAGCAGCAGGGCACCACC
>CAZYJB010000352.1:0-4865 GCA_964647675.1 uncultured Verrucomicrobiota bacterium
CAGGAATCGTTGCCCACCCCGGAATCCAAGTCGTTGCCCGCGCTCGCGTTCTTCCACATCCCGCTGCTCGATCAGAAGACGCTTTACCACGCAGCCACCATCAAGGGCCTGCACCACGAGGAGGTCTGCTTCGAGAAGGAGGACGGCGCCGCCCTGCCCGCCCTCGCCGCGTCGCGCCGCATCCGCGCCTGCTTCTGCGGCCATGACCACGTGAACGACTATACCGTGCGCAGTCGCGACGTGGACCTCGTGTATGGACGCGCCACGGGTTACGGCGGGTACGGCGGCGACAAGGTCCGCAAGGGCGCGAAGCTCATCGAACTCGACCTCGCCACCGGGGCGTACACCCAGATCACCGTCTTCGGGGATGGCACCACCTGGAAACCTGCGTGAAACAATCCGTCCCCTTCCGCCGGTACCGCGCGTTCATTTCCTACAGCACCGCCGCGGACGGACGGCTCGCGCCGGCGCTGCAGCGCGGGCTCCAACGTTTCGCCAAGCCGTGGTTCCGGCTGCGCGCCCTCCGGGTCTTCCGCGATGCCACCGGGCTGGGTGTCACACCCGCTCTGTGGAACGCCATCGAAGCCGCGCTCGTCGAGAGCGAGTACTTCATCCTCCTCGCCTCGCCCGAGGCGGCGCAGTCGCGTTGGGTGACGCAGGAGATCGAGTGGTGGCTCAAGCATCGCTCCGCCGACCGCCTCCTGCTGGTCCTCACCTCGGGGATCATTGCGTGGGACACCGCGGCGGCTGACTTCGACTGGCCGCGCACGACGGCGCTTCCGCGGCAGCTCTCGCAGGTCTTCGCGCGCGAACCCTTCTTCCTCGACCTCCAGTGGGTCCGATCGGCGCACCAACTTACGCTGCGCCATCCCACCTTCGCCGACGCGGTCGCGCGGCTGGCGGCTCCTCTGCACGCCCGACCGCTGGATGAGCTGATCGGTGAGGACATCCGCCAGCATCGCCTGACCGTGCGCAGCCTGGCGATCGGAGCGTCCCTGCTCGCGCTGGTCTGTGCGGCCTCGCTGTTCGCCGTCTTTCGCGGCGAACGCGCGTGGCGTCTCTCCAGTCAGCTCGCGCGCCGCGAACAGGCCGGAGTCGAACGCGAACGCAGCCGCGAACAAGCCGCGCAATGGCTGGTCAGCTCGAGATCCGTTCGCGGCACCAACCCCGAGTTGGCGGTCCTTTACGCACGCGAAGCCCTGCGCACCGCGCCCGGCCCGGAAGCGGAGAGTGCCTTGCGCCAGGCGCTCGCAGGCGATCTACCACCCTCCCGCTCCGTGTCCGGCCCTGGTCCGCGCGGAGCCTACGCCCGATTCAGTCCCGACGGTGCACGTCTTGTGACCTGGATCGACGAGGCGGTGCAACTGACCGATGCGACCGTCACGACTCCGGCCCTGCCGCTCCGTGGTCACGAAGGCGACGTCCTCGATGCCAAGTTCTCCCCGGACGGACGGACCGTCGTCACCAGTGGCGACGACGAGACTGTTCGACTCTGGAATGCCACCACCGGACAGGAACTCGCGCGGTTCGGGCATCCCGGCGTCACGTCAGCCAGGGTAACGTCTGATCGGTCGCGTTGCCTGACTTTGGCCGCGGGAGCGGAGGTGCATCTCTGGGACGTTGCCGGCGGGAAACGCCTGACCAGTCTGCCGCTCGCCTCCACCTCCGCCTTTAGCGATCCCCTCGGCTGCTTCTCTCCTGATGGCAGCCGAGTAGTCATCAGTGCGCTTTCGGATCCGCTGATTCTCGACGCTCGCACCGGCCAGACCTTGCACGAACTCTCGGCTCACCGACGCGGCGTTTGGAGCGCATCCTTCAGTTCGGATGGCTCACTCGTGATCACCGCGTCCGAGGACGGAACCGCGCGGATCTGGCGTGTCGCCACTGGACAATGCGAACGCGTGCTGGGTCCGGAGTCTGATCCGCCCAATGAATTCCGCGAGGCGCGGTTCAGTCCCGACGGACGCTTCGTGGCGGTGCGCACGGCGGACCCGGCCGTGCTGCTCTGGCGACTCGACACTGGGGAGCGCGTGGCGCGGCTGGAACCCGGAGGTGAACGTGGTTCCCTGATGACCTTCGAATTCTCGCCATCCGGCGCCTGCCTCCTCACGGCGTCGCTCGCGGGAGACGAGGCGAAGCTGTGGGAGACTTCCAGCGGCTTTCCGCTCGGGAAGCTACTGATCGAGGAGGGATTGATACGGACACTCAGCTTCGCCCCGGAGAGCCGGCGCCTGGTCCTTGGGTTCTTGTCCGCGCCGGCGCGAGTCTACGATTGCGACCTGTGCGCGCCCGCAGACGCCCTGCTCGAGGTGGCGACCCGGCGGGTGCCGCGCGAACTGACCGCGGAGGAACGAACTCCGGCCCCCACCCGGCGGTAATGATCCGGGGTCCTGCCCTTGGGGAACCGCCCAAGTCACGCGATCCGATCACCAACCACACCTCGCAGCGCCAACTGGACGTGGCGCCCCAGCATTCCTGCACGCCAAGTATTCGGGGGACGACTGAGGAGGCCCTGAGCCTGGGTTGGTGCGCACGAGAGGACTTGAACCTCCACTCCTTTCGGAACCAGATCCTAAGTCTGGCGCGTCTGCCATTCCGCCACGCGCGCAACCGTTGATTTCGAAGATGTTATGAAGTAGTCTGAAGTCGTCGATCGGCCATTGTATCCCGCAATTGTATCCCGGACACCCCATGACGACGCCAGCAACACCCCAAACCGAGGGCAACCCCCGGCTTCGCAGTGCCTCGTTCTCGTCGGATGGAAAATGGCGATCATTCCCGAACGTCCCCAACCTGCTTCAATTCGTCTCGACCGGACAATACTACGGACGCCTGAAAATCCGGGGCAAGGTCATTCGCCGGTCGCTGAAGACCGACGTCTGGACCACCGCCAAACTCCGCCTCCTGGACTTCCTGAAGGACCAGCGAGAACAGGTTCCGAAGACCGAATCGCCCACCTTCTCCGAATGCGTTGCACGCTTCAAAACCCGACTGTCCGAAGACGTCTCGATGAAGCCAAGCAGCCGCGAATACCGCGGAATCTGCATTCGGAAGATCGAACTGACTTGGCCTGAATTGTGGAACGAAAGGATCGTCGATATTTCGCCCGACCAGTGCCGCTCCTGGGCTGCCAATCTGCGGAAGGGAATCGCAGCGCAGTACTACAATAACGTCATCGACACGCTTCGACTCGTGATCGAGGAGGGGATCACCACCCCCGAGGGGACGTCGCAGCCCTCCATGCTGAACCCGGCGAAAGCCCTCCCCCGAGCCAGGGTCCTCCCCAAGAAGCTCAATCTACCTGAATCGACGCAGTTCAAGGAGATGGTCGCCAGCATTCGTCGTCGGAGCGGGGGATGGGGCCACAAGGCCGGCGACCTCGTGGAGTTCCTCGCATACAGCGGGCTGCGCCTCTATACCGAAGCCCAGTGGGTGAAGTGGGAAGACGTCGATTGGAAGCGATCGGAGATTGTCGTCCACGGCGATCCAGAAACCCGGACGAAGAATTGGGAGCTTCGAAGGATTCCGATTCTGCCCGACATGAAGCTTCTGCTCGAAGCCATGGCTGCCGACAGGAATCCCGCACCAACGGGACCAATCCTGGAGGTCTCGCGCTGCCCGGAAGCCCTCAAACGGGTTTGCAACGAGTGCGGGATTCCCCGGATCACCCACCATGACCTTCGTCATCTGTTCGCGACTCGCTGCATCGAGTCAGGAGTCGACATTCCAACTGTGGCGCGGTGGCTGGGTCACAAAGATGGCGGTGCGCTCGCCATGAAGACTTACGGCCATCTGCGAAATGAGCACAGCCAAGAGATGGCAAGGCGGGTAAAGTTTTGAAGCAAAAGCAGCAAATGCCTCCGAACCGCAGACCGCCGGCAGCTTGGCGATCCGACAAGCCCCTCCATCACCTGGCAGAATCGCGCAGGAACCGCTCAAGTTCCGCCTTCGGCACGAGAATATGACGAATCGCTCGGGAGACCCTCAGCAGTCCACGAGCGATCAGCCGACGAACAGTCTTGTCCGACACGCCGAGCGCCATGGCCGCCTCGTGGATACTGAACGCCATCCGACCATTCCACGATATGCCACCCGCTCCGCGAGCATCGTGAAGTAGCATAGCAGGGATCGTCCTCTCCGGCGACTGGACGGGCTTTCGGAACTCAAATGCTGTCCCTGATCCACCTGAAGAAGCATTAGGGGGCGTGAAACTTGTCATGCCCCCGATTGAACACTTCTGGGCTCGGGCGATTGTGTAGATCGCACACGAACTGGACGGCATGGCCGGACATGGCGCCGCCTGATCAGTGCGTTCATGACCGCCAAATCCACGCTCCACATTTCAGCTGTTCAGATCCTTGCCTGCCATCGCAGACGCAGTTGCTCTGACGGATGACGTCGACCGAACTGCCCCCCCGGCGCCCCCCCCGGTTTTCCCATGGGGGCACCGGGGCCGAACCATCTTCCACCCACGCATCCCGCCCGCTCCGCCCGAGGCGCCTATGCACGGCGGCTGACAGCGGCCATCGGCGGTCGCTGGCGGCTCGCGCGTGCGCGTCCGCCTGGAGTCATCCGCCCGAAAGTTCGCCGCGGTAGCGCGTTAACTTCCTTCCTAGCCACCACTCAACCCTCCACCCCTGATCCCATGGCTCGACTGTCACTCCACTGCGTCTCCGATCGCCTCAACGCCTACACCTCCCAGAAGAAGGGCGCCGTCGTTGGCTCCGATCAGAAAGACCTCTCACGCCCCGCAGTCTGCCAGCCGTCCCGTCCATCCATCAGATGCGGTTCCCGTGACGGATACGCGATAACCACGCCTGAGGGCAACCGCACTTCGACTTCCCAAGCGGGGCGACCGCCACCGG
>CAZYJB010000352.1:4875-5263 GCA_964647675.1 uncultured Verrucomicrobiota bacterium
ACTGGGCGCCCGTGCTTCGAGACCATCGAGCGTGGAGAGGAGAAGTGAGTCCCACATCCTCCCTCAAGCCGTCCGTCCCCAATTGTTTAATGTCAATGTCTGACCCCATTGCCCCCTCTCCGAGCACCTGGTCGAGACTGATCTCGCGAAACTCGATCGCGGGCTTCTCCGACGGCGCGACGGCAGGGGTGCCGTGTTGCCGGATCCAGCTTCGCAGGGTTCCCAGGTTGAGATCGTGAGCCTGGGCAAAGGCCTGTTGGGTCGAATCGCTACGCTCCCACGCCTGTACCCACCGGCGGCGCTCGGACGGGGTTGAATGCGGGCGTCGCGGGCCTGCCGCGATCGCGAAAGGAGAGTTCTTCACCCCGCCATCGAATCACGCCAGGCG
>CAZYJB010000353.1:0-5261 GCA_964647675.1 uncultured Verrucomicrobiota bacterium
AATACCGCCCTCCGACCGAAAGGGCACCTCCTATGTCCTTTGTCAGTCCCAAGGGTTGAAGGAAACAGAGGACGATGCCCGCCTCGAAAACGCAAGAATTCAGTCGCCCATGCGCCCTTCCCGACCCGGGCCATTTGGGCCCTGGACAGGTCGCGGTCGCGCTCCGGCCGTCCTCGCACTACGCTCCGTCATGCCTCCGACCAAACTGCGGTCCCGGACGTCCGCCGGCGCCCTCGGCGTCGTCCTGCCATTGCTGCTGCTCGCCGCCTCAACGCTCCGCGCTGCTACCAACGGGAGCGCCGCGGCGACTCATGCTGCCGTGGTCACGCCGCCGTCACCGCTCTACCAGCAACGCACCGCGAGCCGCGATGGAACCGGCCGGTTCTTCCTCGGACGCGAGATTGCGCAGGTCATGGGACACCAGGGAGCCGACTGGCTGGAACGCCCCGAGCGCATCGAGGAGGAGCGGCCGGATCTCCTCCATCAACTCCTCGCGCTGCGGCCGGGTCTGAGCGTGGCGGATATCGGCGCCGGCACGGGATATCATTCCTGGCGCATGGCCGAAGCGGTCGGTCCTGCGGGACGCGTCTACGCGGTGGAGATCCAGCAGGAGATGCTCACGCTACTCGACGCCCAAATGAAGCGGCGCGGCGTCACCAATGTGGTCGGCGTCCTGGGCACGGTCGAAGACCCGAAACTACCCGCGGCGTCCCTCGACCTCGTCCTCATGGTCGACGTCTACCACGAGTTCGACCATCCCTACGAGATGCTGTCGGCGTTGTCCCGTGCCTTGCGCCCGGGCGGTCTGGTGGCCTTCGTCGAATTCCGCGGCGAGCAGCAGTCGGTTCCCATCAAGCCGCTCCACAAGATGACCGAGGAACAGGTGCGCAAGGAGGCCGCCCTGCACGGGCTCGAATGGGTGCGCACCCATCGCGAACTGCCCTGGCAGCACCTCATCCTGTTCCGGCGTCCGCCCGTTGCCACGGGATCGCCAACTCCCGCGCCCTGACCGGGCTCAGGCGAACGGAAGGAGCTTCGCCGCCAGGAAGGTAGTCACCAGTCCCGCCACGGATACGCCCGTGAGCAGCACGGTCCACGTCCGCAACGTCTCAGTCTCGGACATGCCGCTCAGCCGGCTCACCACCCAGAAGCCGCTGTCGTTCATCCACGAGCAGCAGAAGGCGCCGAACCCGACCGCCAGGTAGATGTAAATGGGATGGAACCCGAGGGCGACGCCCGAGGCGGGGTCCATCATCGGGAAAATCATCGCCGAGGTGGTGAGCATCGCCACGGTCGCAGAGCCTTGCGCCACCCGGATGACCGCTGCGACCAGCCAGGCGAGCAGGATCATGTTCACGTTCGATCCCGCCGCGACGGATTTGATCGCGTCCCCCACGCCGGCGTTGCGCAGCATCAGTCCGAACGCGCCACCCGCGCTGGTGATGAGGATGATCACTCCCGCGGTTTCCAGCGGCGGGCCGATCAACTCCTCGATCGTGCGGAAGGTGAATCCACGCTGGCGCGCCAGGACCCAGAGGGACAGCGCGGCGCCGACGAACAGCGCGATGTTCTTGTTGCCGAAGAAGGCCACCCACTTCCGCACGACCTGGAAGGAGGACTCGCCGCCCAGGAACTGAATGACCCCCGGCAGACTGGTCGGGATCATGGAGAACAAGGACGCCAGGCTGATGAGGAAGATGGGCAGGATCACGGGCAGGATCGACGCCACGAATCCAGGCAGCTCGGATTCCGATTTCTTCGAGATGCCCTCCAGCTCCGACAGGGCCGTCCCGCGCGTCTCGCGCAGCGGAACAATCACGCGCCGATTCAGCCAGATCGCGAGGTAATAGCCCGCCACACAGGGCAGGATCCCGCCCAGGATGCCCCAGACCAGCGAGAGCCCGACGTCGAGCTTGAGGTTGTCGACCATCGCCAGCGGACCCGGATGCGGCACGGTCAGGGAATGCGTCACCACGCCGCCGCAGCAGATGCAGAGCAGATAGAGCGTGTAGTCTCGCCCCGTACGCAGGCGCAGCGCCCGCGCCAGCGGCACCATGAGCATGAACATGGTGTCGAAGAAGATCGGGATGGAGAGGATGTAGGTGCTCCAAAGCAGCGCCGCCCCCGCGCGCTTTTCACCGAAGAAGGCCAGGAACCGGCGCACCACCTTGTCCGCCGCGCCGCTTTCCATCAGCGCCATGCCGATGATGGCCGCCAGTCCGATCGAGATGGAGATCGCCGCCGCGGTATTGCCGAACTCGACCATCGTCAGCTCCACCGTCGCCAGCCACTGGTTCCCCTCCACCGCCGCACGCGTGCCGCGGGACAGTTTGTCGAGCACCGCCGGTTGGAAGGGCTCGGAAATGAAGCCCGCAAGAAACGCGGCGAAGATCAGCGCCACGAAGGCGTGCAGCCGCAGCTTGGTGATCGCGAAAATGATGAAAACCACGCTGACCAACAGCACCACGAACGGCCAGCGGCTGGCCGTTCCGGCGGCCTGCGCGAGAATAGGCTCGAAGGACATGAGGGGATGGGTGACCCGCAGTGGCTATCGGAACTACCGCCCGCGTTCAAGCGTTCACGCTCCTTCCAAGTCCCCGAATAACGAACCACGAAGTCACGAAGCGCACGAAGGAGAGACCTTCTTAATGTCACGGGAGTCGATGTCCTGGTCGCAGACATGCGAATGGGCTTCCCGCCCGCTTTCTTCGTGTTCTTCGCGCCTTCGTGGTTCAAACGGGACTTCGGTCATTCTACGCGGGGACCAGGACTCCTTCCGCCCCTTGACCAAAGGGTCCCCTGCCGCCGACGCTCTCGGTCGCATCCCATGTTCCGCACCCTTCTCCCTGCACTGGCGCGTCATACGCTCCTTCCCGCCACGTCGCTCCTCCTCGTCGCCGCCGGCACTCACACGCCCGCCAGCGCGGTGTCGGAAACGCCAAGGCTGATTCCCGCCGCACCCACGCGTTCGCCGGTGCTGAAGGCCGGCGACCGGCTCGCCATCTGTGGTGATTCCATCACCGAGCAGCGCATGTACTCGCGCGTGCTCGAGACCTACCTGACGGCCTGCACGCCCGAGCTGGGCGTCGAGGTGCGCCAGTACGGCTGGAGCGGCGAGCGCGCCGACGGTTTCTTCGAGCGCATGGAGAACGACGTGCTGCGCTTCCAGCCCACCGTCGCGACCACCTGCTACGGCATGAACGACCATCGCTACCGCCCCTATGCGCCGTGGATCGGCGAACTGTACCGCCTCCACCTCGACGCGGTGGTCCGCACCTTTCAGGACCACGGCGTGCGGGTCGTGGTCGGCTCTCCTGGCGCCGTCGGCCGCGTGCCACATTGGGTGAAGGATGCCGGCCCCACGGTCGAGGCCCTCAACGCCAATCTCGCCGAACTCCGCAACCTGGCACTCGGTATCGCGCGCGACCGGCACACCGCGTTCGCCGATGTCTTCACCCCGTTGTGGACCGCCGACCAGCAGGCGCGTGCGCGTTACGGAACCAACTACGCCGTGCCCGGCAAGGATGGCGTGCACCCCGACTGGCCGGGCCAGACGATCATGGCCTTTGCGTTCCTTGAGGGCCTCGGCCTGCGCGGCGATCTCGCCACGCTCGAACTGAACTTAAAACGCGGGACCGCCCGCGCGTCGGCCGGCCACGCCGTCGTCGACTCGGCGCCCGGCACCGCGACGTTCCGCAGCGAGCGCTACCCGTTCTGCGTCGGCGAAGGCAATCCCTCCGAGGACAAGTCCATTGCCTCGGGCGTCCAATGGGTCCCCTTCCACGAGCGCTTCAACCGCTTCAAGCTGGTCGTGCGCGGCGCCCGATCCGCCCAGTGCGACGTCACGTGGGGCGGAACCACCAAGACCTTCTCCACCACCCAGCTCGCGCGCGGCATCCTGCTTCCCGCAGAGTATCCCTCCAACCCCTTCAGCGAGGCCTTCCGCCGGGTGGACGAAGCGGTGGCGAACAAGCAGGCCTTTGAAACGCAGCAGATCAAAGGCGAGTTCCACGGGGCCGCCGGCAAGGCGGACATGGAGGCCACAGTGCAGCGCACCGAAGCCGCCCGCGCGCCCCTCGCCGCGGCGATTCTCGCCGCCCGCGTTCCCGTGACCCACTCCATCGCCGTCCGTGAACGGCCCTGAGCCGCACCCGGGAGACCCTCCGAGTTCGCCCTTTCCGATTCCCGCCACGCCTCGCCACACTGCGCCCATGCCCACGCCTCGTCGCGTCGTGCCCTTCCTGCTGATGACCGTCCTCGTGGCCCTTCTCCTGCCGGCGCCGACGGGCCGCGCCGCGGATGCCGCCGCCAACGAACCGCCCGCCGACGTGGTGCGCTTCGCCGGGCTGACAGCCGAGGAGGCGGTCAAGGCCATCACGCTGCCGCCGGGCTTCCGCGCCCATGCCTTCGCCGCCGAACCGGACGTCCGCCAACCCATCGCCTTCTGCCTCGATCCGCGCGGACGCATCTGGGTCGCCGAGGGTCACAGCTATCCGAAACGAAAAGGGCACCCGCCGAACGAGGAACGACCCGCCACCGACGATCTCTCGCAGCCGTCCGCGGCGCAGTTGAAGGACATTTACGGCGGCCTGGATCGCATTCTGGTGTTCGAGGACACCAACGGCGACCATCGCTTCGACAAGCGCACCGTCTTCCTCGAGAACGTCAACCTGATCAGCGGCCTCGAGGTCGGGTTCGGCGGCGTGTGGATCGGCGCCGCGCCTTACCTGCTCTTCGTGCCGGTGTCGGATTGGGACAACCCGAAGCCGGCTGGCGACCCGCGCATCCTTCTCGACGGATGGGACTACCAGGCCGACACGCACGAGACCTTGAATACCTTCACCTGGGGCCCCGATGGCTGGCTCTACGGCTGCCACGGCGTGTTCTGTCCGTCCCATGTCGCCAAGCCCGGCACGCCGCGCGAGAAGCGGCAGCGTACGGACTGCGCGGTCTGGCGTTATCATCCTGTGCGCCACGAGTACGAAATCTTCTCCGAGGGCACCAGCAACCCGTGGGGCGTCGATTACAACGAGTACGGACAGTTCTTCATCGAGGCCTGCGTCATCCCGCACTTCTGGCACATGATCCAGGGCGCGCGTTACGAGCGACAGGGCGGACAGCACTTCGCCATCACTCTCGAGGAGATGCAGCGCTGCCAGAAACACCTGCCGGCCGGCGCCCCGCGCCACGTCAATCCGTTCATCTACGACCATATCCGCACCCACGGCGACCACGTGCACTGGGCTGGCGCGAAAGGACCC
>CAZYJB010000354.1:0-5250 GCA_964647675.1 uncultured Verrucomicrobiota bacterium
GGTCATCGTGCTCACCGCCAAGGATCTGACGGCCGTCGAGCGCGAACATCTGCGCAGCCGCGTGGATCGCGTGGTGGCGAAGTCGTCGTTGTCACCCGACCAACTGCTCGCGGAAGTGCGCGCCGTCGTGGCCCAGCGCACTTCTCCTGCCGGACCGCATCCGTCCGCGGGCCCGCAGGAAAGGGGATCCTGATTTCCACGTAGCGAAGGGCCGCAGAGTCGGTTGAACCACGAAACGAAGGACACGGAGAGATCTGGGAAGGAATCCGATCCACGAGTCCGGTACCGAGGCTTCGAAGCCCGTGCCACGCCAAATCCCCTTCCTTCGTGCGCTTCGTGACTTCGGGGTGAGCGATCGGCGATTCGGGATGCGCCTTGCCGGTGGGCACAGTGCGGCTAGCGTCGAGCCATCCGTCGCTCCCGGCACCCTTCCCGACATGCCCACGCTCCTGCTGGTCGAAGACAATGAAATGAACCGCGACATGCTTTCGCGCCGTCTCGAGAAGCGCGGGTTCACCGTCGTCCTTGCCGAGGACGGTCACCAGGCGCTCGAACGGGCCACGGCGGCCCCGCCGGACCTGGTGCTTATGGACCTGAGCCTTCCGGTCATGGATGGCTGGGAAGCGACGCGCCGGTTCAAGGCCGATCCCGCGTTGCGCGCCATTCCGATCATCGCACTCACCGCGCATGCCATGAGTGACGATGAACGTCGCGCGCGCGAGGCGGGCTGCGACGATTTCGACACCAAGCCGGTGGAACTGCCGCGCCTGCTGGCGAAGATCCAGACCCTGCTCGCAGCCGCCGGCCAGCCCTGATCCCGTCCGCGTGTCCCGACGCACTCCAGCCATGGCCCGTCCACGACGATCGCGCACGGCGCGGTCCCCGGCGGTCGATCTCGATGCCTTGGCGGCCTTGCGCCACGACCTGTGCACGCCGGCCTCGCACATCCAGGGTTACGCCGAGATGCTGCAGGAGGAGGCGGGAGAAGGGGGCTGCGCAGAGTGGATTCCTGATCTGAAGCGCATCGAACAGGCCGGGCGCCGCCTGGTGCAGGTGGTGCGCGAGCAGCTTTCGGCCGAACGCGTGGCGCGCGCCGCGCCAGATCTGAGGGAACTTCACGCCGCCCTGCGCACGCCCCTCAATCACGTGGTCGGCTATGGCGAAATCCTGCGGGAGCAGGCCGCCGTCCCCGGGCGCGAAGTCTTCCTGCCCGATCTCGACCGGATCCTGGCCGCGGCGCGCACCTTTCTGGAGCTGCTCACCTCCCGGGTGAGTCTGGAGGCGCCCGGCTTGAAACCCGCGCCGGCGTCCCTTCCCGAAGGCGCCAACACCGCCCGCCGCCGATCCGCCGCGCGGAGTTCGCGCGCGATTCGCGATGGCGGCAGCGCTGCGCGAGTCGGTGTCGGGACCGGACGCCTGCTCCTGATCGAGGACGACAGCGCCAATCGCGAGCTGCTCGAGCGCCGCCTTCGCCGCCAGGGCTTCGAGGTCGTGACGGCGGCGAGCGGACGCGCTGGACTTCGCCGCGCGCGCGCGGGCGGATTCGACCTCGTGCTGCTCGACCTCGTCATGCCGGGCATGGGCGGCGACCGCGTGCTGGCCGCCTTCAAATCAGACCCGGCCATGGCCGAGCTGCCGGTGATCATGCTTTCTGCGGCGGATGACTTGGACGCCGTGGTGCGCTGCCTCCTGATGGGCGCGGAGGACTATCTCGCGAAGCCCTTCAACGCCGTGCTGTTGCGCGCCCGCATTTCGGCGTGCCTGGAGAAGGTGCGCCTGCGGCGGCACGAACAGGAGGTGTTACTCGCGCTCGAACGCGAGCGGCGGAAATCGGAGGAACTCCTGCTCAATATCCTGCCCCAACCGATCGCCGAACGCCTGAAGCAGGGCGCCACCACCATCGTCGACGAGTTGCCGGATGTGACCGTGCTGTTCGCGGATCTGGTGGGCTTCACCGAGCTCGCCCGCCGTGTCGATTCCGTCGCCATGGTGCGCCTGCTCGACGACCTGTTCTCCGGCTTCGACCGGCTTGCCCAGGCGCGCGGGCTGGAGAAGATCAAGACCATTGGCGACGCCTACATGGTGGTGGTGGGCGGCCTCCCGCTGCCACGCGCGGATCACGCCGAGGCCATGGCCGATCTCGCGCTGGCCATGGTGAAGCAGGTGGCGTCGCGCGCGCAGGACCTCGGTCAAACGCTCGACGTGCGCATCGGCATCCACTGCGGACCGGTCATCGCGGGCATCATCGGTCGCCAGAAATTCAGCTACGACCTGTGGGGCGACACGGTGAACACCGCCAGCCGCATGGAATCCCATGGTCTGCCCGGATGCATCCAGGTCACTGAGGACCTCGCCCGAAGGCTCGAACCCGGGTTCCAGTTCGAGTGCCGCGGGGAAATCGTCGTGAAGGGAAGGGGCGCCATGACCCCGTGGATCCTGAAGGGACGTCGCACATGATTCCGGTCCTGAATGCTCATGACGCCGCGAACGCCTCGAGCCCGCGGCTGCTGGCCGGTTTGATCCAAATCCTGATCGTGGCGCAGGCCCTGTTTGGCGCCTCAACTCGGGCCGCCTCGCCGGAACCAGAGCGCGCGCCGAACTTCCTCGTCATTCTTGCGGACGACCTCGGCTATTCGGATCTGGGGTGCTACGGCGGTGAGATCCGCACGCCGCACCTCGACCGACTCGCCTCCCGCGGGTTGCGGTTCTCGCAGTTCTACAACACCTCGCGTTGCTGGCCGACGCGCGCCGCGCTGCTCACCGGATTCTATCCACAGCAGGTGCGCATGGATCCCGCCCGCGGACGCCTTCCTGCCTGGGCGCGCCTGCTGCCGCACCACCTGCGTCCGCTTGGTTATCACTCCTACCAATCCGGAAAGTGGCATGTCATGGGCGCACCGCGGGCGTGCGCGGACGGCGGATTCGACCGCTCCTATGTGCTGGAGGACCACGACCGCAACTTCCACCCGCGCCGCGTGGTCGAGGACGATCGGGAGTTGCCGCCCGTGCCACCCGGCACGGGCTACTACTCGACCACCGCCATCGCCGACCATGCGATCCGCTGCCTGCGCGAGCACGCCCAGCGCCATGCCAACCGGCCCTTCTTCAGCTATCTGGCTTTCACCGTGCCGCATTTTCCGCTGCAGGTGCCGCAGGCCGACTTCGAACGCCATGCGTCGCGTTACCAGGCGGGTTGGGGCGTGGTGGCGGATCGCCGCTGGCGCCGTTTGCAGACGCTGGGTCTAGCCTCGGGCACTCGCGCGGCGGCGCAGCCCTGGAGCGTGCCGCCCTGGAATTTAAAATCGCCGCGGCTCGAGCAGGAGATCGGCGGCGGCGAGATCGGCTTCGCGATCGACTGGGAGACGCTCACGGCGGATCAACGATCGTTTCAGGCCATGAAGATGGCGCTGCATGCGGCCATGGTGGACCGCATGGACCGCGAGATTGGTCGCGTGCTCGACCAGGTGCGGGCTATGGGCGCGACGGAGGACACCGTGGTGTTGTTCGCCTCGGACAACGGTGCGAGCGCCGAGCTGTTGAACCGCGGCGACCGACACCGCCGCGAGGCGGCTCCCGGATCGGCGGAGTCGTTCCTCTGCCTCGGCCCCGGCTGGTCGACCGCGGCCAACACGCCATTCTCCCGGCACAAGGCCTGGGTCGACGAGGGCGGCATTGCCACACCCCTGATCGTGCACTGGCCGCGAGGCGTGAAAGCGCGAGGCGCGATCCGGCACCAGATGGGCCACATGATCGACCTGGTACCGACCCTGGTCGAACTCGCGGGTGGGGATCCGCGGGCCGTTCTGCCGGCCGGGGCGCCGGCGCTTCCGGGGCGCAGCCTGACCCAGGCCTGGACTCGCGACGCGCCCCTGGAACGCGACGCGTTGTATTTCCATCACGAAGGCCATCGCGCGCTGCGCCGCGGCGTTTGGAAGATCGTCGCGCGCCAGCCGCGTCCGGAGGAATGGGCGTTGTTCAACCTGGCGGCAGACCGCGGGGAGAAGCGGGATCAGGCGGCGGAGCATCCGGAGCGCGTGGCCGCGATGGCGCGCGAGTGGGAGCGCCTGGACGCGCAATTTCGTCTGGACGCTGGGGCGCCCTGAACGAGCGATTGCGCCATGATCCGAATATCGGCCTCACAAAAATCAATGGATGCCGGCCGCCTGCGCACTTGCCGCGCACCGGGGGTTGCGGTGGGGTGCCCGCGGCGGGGGAAGGGTCGACCACACCATGACACCCACTGAACCACCGGGCGGATCGGAAGCGGCGGCCGCTGCGACCGCGACCGCGACCGGGACCACACCAGCGCCGGTGACGCGGCGTGAGATTCTGGGCTGGTGCTTCTATGACGTGGCGGATTCGGCGTTCACCACCGTGATCGTGACGGTCCTGTTCTCCCTCTATTTTGGGACCGTGGTCGTGGGGGACACCGGCCGGGCGGATTTTCTTTGGGGCCTGGCGGCGTCCATCTCGGAACTTGCGGTGGCCCTGGCGGCTCCGGTGATGGGTGCAGTGGCGGACTACTCCGGCAGCCGGAAGAAGTTCCTCGCCGTATGCGCCGCCACCGTGACGTTGTTCACGGCCAGCCTTTGGCTGGTGGGCCCCGGCATGACCACGCTGGCGCTGGCGTTGTACATCGTCGCGAACATCGGCTTCGCCGGCGGCGGCGTCTTCATCGACAGCTTTCTGCCCGGCATTTCGAACAGCACCAATGCCGGCCGCATTTCGGGCATGAAATGGGCCATGGGCTATGGCGGCGGCTTGTGCGCCCTCTGGCTCTGCCTGCCGCTGGCCGGCGGGATCCGCGCGGGTGCGACACCGGATGAACTGGCGCGCGCGCGGCTCATTCCGCTGGTGGTCGCCGCGTGGTACGCGCTGGCGGTGTTGCCCACCTTTCTGTTGGTGCGTGAGCGCAGTGAAAAGCGGGCGTTGCCGCCCGGAGCCAGCGTGCTCGCGGTCGGGTTCCGGCAGCTGGGCCACACCTTCCGCAACGTGCGCCGCTACCGGGAACTGGTGAAGCTCCTGATCGCCTTCCTGATCTACAACGACGGCATTGTGACCGTCATCACCTTCGCCGCGCGCTACGCCAAGGAGACCATCGGCTTCGAGACCCCTGACATCGTGAAGCTGTTCATCGTGATGAACGTGATCGCGCTCGGCGGCGCGCTGGCCTTCGGCTGGCTCGCGGACCGCATCGGACAGAAGCGCACGATCCTCATCTCGCTCGGCATCTGGCTCACCGCCACGACC
>CAZYJB010000355.1:0-5247 GCA_964647675.1 uncultured Verrucomicrobiota bacterium
GCGCGACGACGCGCAGCTCGTGCTCAACTCCGACCCGAGCCTCGTCGGCGAGCGGTCGTGCCCGAGCCGCGAGGTGACGTCCTCGAACACGGGCAGCGAGTTCGAGGACGCGGGTTCCTTCGTCACCGCGGGCACCGACGCTTCCTCGTCGATCTCGTAGATCCGCTGGGACGCCACACCCTCCAACCGTGTGCGGCGCCCGTCGCGCCAGCGCACCTCGATCGACATGTCCTGGACCCCGGGCATCACCGCGAACATGGCGCAGGGATCGCCGCCCGACAGGTAACGGCCGCCGGCGGTCCATTCGCGCTCCTGGACGGGCACGGTCCCGCCGCGCAGCGTCACGCGCGCGCCGATGGCCTGCGTGTTGGGGGCGCGTCCGCGCAGTCGCACCATGACCCGCGCCCCCGGGGAGGCGAGGCGGTAGACCCCGGCCCCTTCGTAGAGACTGTTCAGCACGACATCCAGGCCGCCGTCCCCGTCGAGATCGGCCAGCGCCACGCCCTGATGCACCCCGGGATGGTCGAGGGCCCAAGCGCCCGTGGCCTCCATGAATCGCGCCCCGCTTTCGTTGCGAAACCCCAGCAGCGGTAACCGCAGCAGAGGGTAGATCTGGTGATGCTCCGCCAACTCGCGCGTGAACGCCGCCTGTCGCGCCGCCTCGGTTGGGAAGCCATCCCACTTCCGCTGCCGCGACTGGATCTGGCGTTCCGCGTCGAAATCCTGCACGTCGCGGAAATGGCCCGCCGCCACCAGCAGGTCCTCGTCGCCGTCGAGGTCCACGTCCAGGAACACCGGCGACCACGACCATTCGCTGGCTTCGAGGCCGGCCTGGTAGGCGGCCTCGGTGAACGTGCCGTCGCCCTGGTTGAGGAACAGGTTGTTCCTCGGAACCTGCTGCCGATCCGCCGGCACGCCCAACCCGGACACCGCCGGATTCTGGGCCATCAACTGGCGCTTCCGCGTGCCCGGGTCCCGACCCAGCATGTCCACCACGAAGAAGTCCGTGTCCCCATCGAGATCGACATCCGCGAAGTCCACTCCCATCGAACTGGCCGGCATCCGGCGCCACGCGTCGCGGGAAGGTGCCTGGAAACGGCCCTTCCCGTCGTTGATCCAGAGGCGGTCGGGTGTCCAAAAATCGTTGCAGACATAGAGATCGGGCGCGCCGTCGCCGTTCACGTCGTGGAACGCAGCGGCCAGTCCCCAGTCGAGCGGAGCCTCGCGCAGCGGTTGCCCGGCCTCGTCGAGGAAGGCGCCGCCCGTCCATGGCACCGGCGTGAAACGGCCCTGCCCATCATTGAGATAGAGTTGGTCCGGCTGGCCGGTCTCCTCCAGCTTGCCGCGCAAGATGACGAACCGATTGGTCTCCGACCCGCGCAGGATCGGCCGGCCCTGGACCATGGTGAAGCTGACGCGGCCGCGATCCCGGATGTCATCGGTCCGGTAGTTCGTCACATAGAGATCCGGTGTGCCGTTGCCGTCGACATCGGCGACCGCCAGGGTGGTGCTCCCCAGCCGGCTCGCCGTGCCGGCGAGCGCCGTGGCATTGGTGAACCGGCCCGCGCCGGTGTTGAGGAAGCACTGCACTCCGCGTCCGTTCACCGACACCAGCAGGTCGAGCCGCCGGTCTGCGTTGAGGTCGGCCAAGACCGCCCCCCGCGTCTCCGGGAGGATCTCCGCAAGCCCTGCCGCAACCGTGATCTCCTCGAATCGCCATCCGCCCAGATTGCGATAAAGGGCGTTGGAGCCGGCGAGACTGCAGAAAAACAGATCGGGCCGACCGTCCCCATCGACATCACCGGCCGCGACGCCCGAGCCGTTGTAGAGCACGCGGTTGGCTGCGCCGGCGAGCGGACTCAGCGGATTGGTGAAACGAAGTCCGGTACGATCCGCCGGCAATCGCTCGAATCCCGCCGCCGCCGGGGAGGCCGACGCGGGTGCAGGAAGTTCCGCCCAGCGGTGCCCGGCCCTTTCCTGCCATCTCCACGCAGGGGACTGCGCGCGCGACTGGGTCACCGTGAGGGATGCGCCCGCGGCCGCAATCGAGATTGCGATCGCGATCGCGGCCGGACTCCGCACTCGCCGGCCGCAGACCACGAACCGGCGTACAGACTGGATCACTGCCGCAATGCCCACGGGCCCGCGGATCGGGGGAGTCACGCCGGAAGGCTGGGGTGAAGGCGCGCCGCGGCGCCACGCGAAAAGAAAAGGAGCCGGACCCTTGCGGATCTGGCTCCCTGGAAAAAGCCCGGCTGAGGGCCGGGTTTGATGGAGTCCTGCTTCAGCGGACCGCGCGGAAGAACTTCGCGGAGCCGGTGATCGAGACCGTCGCCGGGCTGGTGCCGGGGACATCGGTCCAGGTGCCCGACACGGAATCCGCCGACTGCAGGAGGCCTTCGCTGAACGTGATGCGCAGGTTCGAACCGTCGCGCGCGATCGAGACCGTGATCTCCGCGGGCGGCGTGATCAGGACGGTGTCGAGGGCCTTGCGCTGCTGGCCTGCGGCGAAGATGCCCGCGACTTCATCCGCGGTGAGGCCGCGGCGCCAGAGGCCGAGGTCGTCGAGCTGGCCGCCGAAGTAGTTCGGCGCCGTCTCGTCCGGACCCAGCACCCCGTCCACGGGCACGTTGAGGCGCGCACCGATGGAGAGGTAGGGAATCTGCGGCACGTTGATGGCCGTGATGTAGTCGGTGGACGCGACCTCGACGCCGTTGACGTAGAGGTGCAACTGGGCGCCGTCGGCGCTGAACGCCACATGCTGCCAGTTGCCGGTGGTGAAGGCCGTGGGCGACGTGGCGCGCACGATGTTCGGGCCCGCCCCGATGGCGGCCGAGAGGAGGTGCGAACCGGTGGCCGCATCAACGATGAGGCCGAGTTCGAACTGGCCGGCCGGGGTGCCGGGACCGACGCCCGCGCCAAGGCCGATCTGGCCCTGCGCATTGCGGATGAAGGCCACATCGGTGCCGATGCCGGCCGCGACATTCACCCAGCCCGACGCGCTCAGCTTGTTCTGCGCGACGGGATAATCCGCCACGAACAGGTAGGAGGCGGAGTCGAAGGTGAACGCATTGGCCACCTGGCCCGCGCCCCAGCTCGGCGTGCCGGTGACCGTCGCCGGCTTGCCACCCGCGGCGGCGTTGGCGGCGGTCGTGCCGCTGGTCTCGTCGAACTTCCAATAACCGACGAGCTGATCCTTGATATCGAACTTCGACACGCTCACCGACGCGTTGCGGCTGACCACACTGCCACCCGGATTGAACACCGCGACGCTGTAGATCGCCTCGTCGGCGGCGGAGAGTCCCGAGATGGAGAGCGTGGCGGACCGGCTGCCACTGACATTGCCGCCATCGGGCAGATTGCGGCCGTTCTTACGCCACTGGTAGGTCAGTCCCTCACCGGTGGCCACCACCGAGAGACGCACGGTCCCGCCCTCCGCGGCAACCGTCGGCGCGGGCTGGGTGGTGATGACCGGCGCCGCGGGCGGCGGCGTGGTGTTGAGGATCAGCTGGATCGCGTTCACCGGCGCGCCGCGGTCGAAGCCGGGCGTGAGCGTCTCCCAGCTCAGCTCGATCGTGCCGCTGGTCGACGCACGAACGTTGTCAAAGCGCACGTAGGTCGCGAGGTCACGTTTCGACGCATCCTTGCTCGAGCCACGGTAGAAGCCGGGCGCGGCGTTGTACTCGTCCGCGTTGATCACGCGCACGAAGTAGGTCTCCTCGGAGGCCCCGGTGATCTTGTAGTTCGCTTCCTGGAACTGCAGCGGGATGCCGACCAGATAGGCGATGACCGCGTGGTTGCCGGCGGGCACGTTGCCGAACGTGATGGTCGCCGGAGTGCCGCCGGGATTGGCCGTGAGGTTGAGTCCGTTGAGGAACCGCGCCGTGGCCGAGTTGTCACCCGTGCCGGAGCCCCACGAGCCGGAGGTCGCCCAGTCCACCGTGATGGTCGACTCCGCGCCGCTGCTGTCGAGGAGCGGACCGACATCGTTGGGGAGCGTGCCATTGCCGGTGTCGGCATTGTTCCAGTACGCCTGGAGATGCAGGCCGGCCACATCGTCGGTCAGCACGTCCGTGGGTGCGCCGTTGGCGCCACTGCCGCGGAAACTCACCGCGATGCTCTTGGTCGCCGAAGGTGTGAAGAGCACGGCCTTGACCGCAGAACTCACCTCCACGCCCACGATCTCGCAGGTGTAAACGTCCGCCGCATTCTCGGCCGTCACCGGATCAGTGGTGTAGGTCGACGCGCGCGCGCCCGGGATCGGCTCGCCATTCTTGTGCCACTGCAATGTCCACGGACCGTCCACGGTCACGGAGAACGTGGCGCGCGAACCACTGAGCACGGCGGTGTCGACCGGCTGCACGAGGAACTTGGCGTCGTCCGGGTTCGAGGCGGTCACCGCCAGCAACTCCACTTCGGCGATCTGGAAGCAGCAGCCGTTGACGGTCTGTGTCTCCAACACGGTGAAGCGGTAATGCTTGTAGGCCTTCTTGTTCGCGAACCCGAACTCCTGCGACTGGAACCGCGCCGTGTAGGCGGGGATGTTGTCGAGGCGAACGATCTGCTCCCACGTGCCCGACGCGAAATCCGCGATCGTCTCGTCGTTCGAACCCTCGAGCGTGACGATCTTCGGATCGCGCTCGGGGGCGTCGTTGGCGGACTGCATGACCAGGCCGATGACCACGGCGTCGGCCACTGCGGGCGACACCACGAACCCGGACGGCTTGCCGTCGGTGCGCGTGTCGAAGTTCAGGTACTTGGTCGGCTTGCCGTCGATGGCGTTGGCCACGCCTTCAGAGCCCGGGCTGTTGGGCGACGACGCGATGATCTTGTCGCTCGGCTGCGTGATGTCCTGCGGCGCACCGGTGCCCAGAATCTCGATCTCCGCGATCTGGAAGCAGCAGCCGTTCACCGTCTGCGTTTCCAGCACGGTGAGGCGGTAGTGTTTGTACGATTTGTAGTTGTCGAACAGGAAGGTCTGCGTCTGGAAACGCGCCGTGTAGGCCGGCACATTGTCCAGCCGGACGATCTGCTCCCAATTGCCGGACGCGAAATCCGCCACCGCGTCGTCGTTCGATCCCTCGAGCGTCACGATCTTCGGATCGCGTTCGGGGGCGTCGTTGGCGGATTGCAGGGTCAGTCCCGTGACCAGCGTGCGGCCGAGGCTGGGCGACACCACGAGACCGGACGGCTTGCCGTCGGTGCGCGTGTCGAAGTTCAGGTACTTCGTGGGCTTGCCGTCGATCG
>CAZYJB010000356.1:0-5244 GCA_964647675.1 uncultured Verrucomicrobiota bacterium
GCGGGGGTGTAGCTCAATTGGTTAGAGCGCTGCCCTGTCACGGCAGAGGTTACGGGTTCGAGCCCCGCCACTCCCGCCATCTTCCCCACCAAAACTAATGTTTCTGGGTTTTTCCTGACAGATTCCTGTCATGAACAGGGGGAGTCCCCACGGTGGTCCGAGTGGGGCAGACACGGGCGACCCTCTGCCAAATCCCCTCCCGCGGCGGTCCCGCCTACGCGGTCTGCCCGTACGAAGGAGAGACCCGGGGCGGGAAGCTTTCCATCGTCTCGAGGCAGCCAAACGGCACGCTTCCTCTCCGCACGGGGCGGCCACGAGCGTCTCCAAGCCCTCATTTTCGCCAAGCACCCTCAGATCCTCGACCTATGAATCTGAAGAGGCGCGTCCCCCGCACGTTGTGGCATTCTTTTGTAAGGTCTCTATCACTGGCCCGGTTTAATCTTTCGATCGGACGGCGTTGCGAAGCATGTTTTTTGCCTGGAGCGGTGACGTGTGCCGATGAGCCATCACGATTCAACCGTCGATTGCCCGGATGACTTGATTCCGACGCGCAAGAGCCTCTTGAGTCGCCTCAAAAACTGGGAGGACCACGAAAGCTGGCGCGACTTCTTCGACACTTACTGGAAGCTCATCTACGGATTCGCCATTCAACGTGGACTCCGTCACGAGGAAGCGCAGGAGGCGGTGCAGGAAACCGTCGTGGCCGTCGCCAAGAGTATCGGCAAGTTTCGCTACGACCCGAAGGTCTGCGCCTTCAAGACCTGGTTGCTGGGGGTGACCCGTTCAAAGATTGCCAACCAATTCGCGCGCCGCGCCCGTCAGCCGCCCGGCGCCGGCAATCGATTGGCCGAAGACTCGAGCAGGACCGGGCTGATCGACCGCCTACCCGACGAACACGATGCCCACTGGGATCAAACCTGGGACGCGGAGTGGAGGAAGAATCTGATGGATGCCGCCATCGGCCGCGTCAAGCGCCGCGTCCCAATCGAGCAATACCAGATGTTCGACTTGTTCGTACTCAAGCAATGGCCCGCGAAGGAGGTGGCGAGAACGCTCCGCGTCACGGTCGCGCATGTCTATGTTGCCAAACATCGGATCTCAAAGCTCGTGCGACAGGAACTGGCGGCATTGGAGGCCAGGGGCCTTTGAGTCATGAAGTGGGAGTATCAGACTCGTTGGCTGCGTCTGCTGATCGAGTTGTTCCCCGCCCCGCCGCAGATTCGGCGATACCGCGTGACCGCGGCCCGTTTCGAGGTGCAAACGGCCCGCCTGCTACGAAGGCAAATCACGAGGCAAATGCGGCGGATGGGCGCGGAGGAGACGCCGTGAAGATTCGCGGCTGGCGCGTCTTTTCAAAACTCTGGAGCAATCGTGCGAACACTTTGACGTGAATCGGACCCGATGAATTCCGATCCGCACAACGCTCCTTCCAGCGCATCAGGCACAGCACAACCGCTCCGGCCACCGCGAGTGCCGGATCACGAGCTGCTCCGCCGCATCGGTCGCGGCGCCTACGGTGAAGTCTGGCTGGCGCGCTCCGCCACCGGCGCCTTTCGCGCCGTCAAGATCGTTCACCGCCGCTCCTTCGATCACGACCGGCCCTTCGAGCGCGAGTTCGAGGGCATCCTCAAGTTCGAGCCGGTCTCGCGCACGCACGGCAGTCAGGTGGACATTCTCCACGTCGGCCGTGGCGACGATTGCTTTTATTACATGATGGAACTGGCTGACGACCAGGCGACCGGCGGCCAGATCCATCCCGACAACTACACCCCGCGAACGCTCAAGAGCGACCTGTTGTTCCAAGGCCGCCTGCTGTTCGAGGAATGCGTCCGCATCGGCCTTGCGCTGGCGACGGCGCTCGAACATCTGCACACCAGCGGCCTCGTCCATCGCGACGTGAAGCCGTCGAACATCATCTTCATCAACGGCGTGCCCAAGCTCGCCGACATCGGCCTCGTGACCGGGGTGGACGCAACGCGCTCCTTCGTGGGCACGGAAGGGTTCGCCGCGCCCGAAGGACCGGGCACGCCGCAAGCCGACCTCTACAGCCTCGGCAAAGTGCTTTACGAAATCTCGACCGGCAAAGACCGCCAGGAATTTCCCGACCTGCCCACGCAATTGCGCGAGTTGCCCGACCGCGAAGGGTTGATGGAACTCAACGCCGTCATCGCCCGCGCCTGCCGGCATGATCCCAAGGACCGCTACGCTTCGGCTGCGGCGATGTGCGCCGACCTGGAACTGCTCCAGAGCGGCAAGTCGTTGGCCCGGCTCCGTCGCACCGAAGAGCGCCTGCGCCTCGTGCAACGCACCGGAGCCGTGGTCGCGGTGCTGGCCGCCCTCGTCGCCCTCGGCTGGTTCTGGCAGGTGCAACAGACCCGCACGATGCGTGCCCTCTCCAAGGCCAATGCCCGGCTCGCCGAGGAGAACCGCCAGCGCATTGTCCGGCTCGGTATCGCCAACGGAGTGCGCCTGCTGGACGAAGGTGACACCGCGGGCGCACTGCTCTGGTTTGCCGACACGCTCTCCCGCGTCACGAACAATCCTGCCGAGGAATCCATCCACCGCATCCGCATCCAGCAGACGCTGAAGCGAATCCCTCGCGTCGCCCGCGTGTTCCCTCACGAAAACGAAGTGTTCGCCTGCGGCTTCAGTGAAGACGGCCGGCGCATCGTCACCGGCACCGAATGGGGTCACCTGCGCGTGTGGGACTCCCGCTCCGGTGACCCGATCGGGAAGCCGCTGAAGCTGGATGTGGATGCAGTGTGGCAAGCCCGCTTCACCCGTGACGGCCAGCGGATCTTTGCGTCCTCCTTGAGGGGGCACGGCTTTATCGCCGGTTACTTTCACCCCACCAACACCGCGGCGATCATCGAGGTTGAGACCGGTCGCGCGCGCTTCGCCTGGTCCGGGCCCGACCTGGTCCGGGCGGACCTCAGCCCTGACGACCGATGGCTCGTCACCGCCGACACCAATCACGTCATCCACGTGCATGACGCTTCCGATGGCCAGCGGATCGCAAACCTCGAGGGGCACACCGACCGCGTCACCGTGTTCTCGTTCAACGCCAATGGGACTGTCCTCGCTTCCAGCAGCGAAGATAGGACGGTCCGGCTGTGGCGTCTGCCGTCCGGTGAACCTTTGGGGCCGCCACTCCACTTTGAGCGCGCACTGGGGCCCGTCGTCTTGGATCGCGGGGGTGGACTTCTCGCCACGACCACCTCGGGTCGCCATGGCGCCGATGGCCCTGTCAACTCGACCATCCAAACCTGGGATGTCGGCACCAGCGCGAGCGTCGGAGCCCCCATTGAGATGCAAGGCAGAATCGAGGGACTCGGGTTCGTCTCTCCGGGTGGACAGAATCTCCTCGCATTCACGGACAAGGAATGCCGGCTTTTCAATCCCGTCTCTCATGAACCGTTGTTGCAACCGATCACGCCGCCCGGGCGGGTTCATGCTGCGTCTGTCAGCCCGGATGGACGCCGGGTCGCCTTCGCCGGGGAGGAGGGCCTGGCGGGCATCTGGAGCTTCGAATCGGGTGAGCTCTCGCTTTCGCCCTGGCTGCGGGAAAGGGGGTTGACGGATGTTCAGTTCAGTCCGGATGGCTCGCAACTTCTTGCCCTCAGTTCCGATGGCACAGCGACCCTCCTCAACTCACACCTGCCGCGGGACGACGGGTCGCGGCGCTTGAGCGCGCCCATGGGAAAGCCGGGATTGGACCTTCGCCGACGATTGAGCACGGATCGGCGGCGGTTCCTGCTCCGGCGCGATGGACAGTTCAGCATCGTAGACCTTGATCGGCTCGAGGATCGAGAGGTTCCACCGCCCGCAGTCCCGCACGGTGGCTCAGGCTGGTTTTCCATTGCTCCAGACGGAACGCAGTGGGCGATCCACTACGGCCCGGCCCCGGGTTCGACCACCGAACTGGTGGATCTTTGGCGCGAGTCGGGGCACGGAACTGATCGGATCCAGATTCGCCTGCCGGCGGCGCTTCCGACGTTCATGCAATTCAGCCCCGATGGTGCCCGCCTGATCACGGCTCACCACGACGCGCGGATCCGGTGGTGGCGAACCGTGGACGGCACCTTGGAACGGACCATCTCGACGCCCGATGATCTGAATGTAGGGGATCTTTTCCCGGATGGCCGGACAGCTTTTGCCTATCACCGCAGGGGGGCTGGGTTCTTTCTCGTCGACTTCATCACCAACTCGGTCGCGAGAGTCCCGATGGATCCTGCGGTGATCAATAAGTGGGCGTTCCATCCTGCGGGCGACCGGTTCGCCGCCGTGGATGAAAAGCAGCCAACGACGCGCGTCCGGAGCAGGGACGGAGGCGTGCCTCTGACCGCACCCTTGAATCATCTCGGACGGCTGACCTGCGTTGATTTCAGCCCGGATGGCCGACAGTTGCTCACTGCGGGGCTGACACCCGTGGTCCGGATCTGGGACGCCGCAACCGGTGAGCAGGTCAGCCAGGCCCTCCGGTTGGGAACGACGCCGCTGGAAACCGCCCAGTGGAGCTTGGATGGCCGGTTCATCGTGGCCCGTAGCGACGACAACCTGGTCCGGGTATGGGACTCCACCACCGGGGAGGCGGTCAGCCCTGCGCTGTCTCACAGCGGTTATGTCCGCTACGCGATCCTCGGCCAGGGCAGCCGGCTCATCACCTTCAGCCTCCCCGATGTCATGCGGTTCTGGGAACTGGATGAAACCCGGCTGCCGCTCGAAGTGCTTACCGATTACGCGATGCTCGTGGCCGGGCGGCGCTTGAGCGCCAACGGCGTCTTCCTCGCGCTGCCGGGAGAGGAACTCGCGGTCCTGGAACGCTCGCTCCGCCAACGCGCGCCGCAGTTGTTCGAGTAGCCTTCCCGCAGAGTGGTCGGAAGGAGGCGAAACCGGGGAACCCGCCTGGCGAATGACGTCGCGCGATTCCTGTAAGGTTCACCGCTCGCAACCGGTTTAACCCACCGTCGGGAACAGCCAACCACATCCGTCTTCATCATGAAACACATCCGCAAGCTCATTGTTGCCACCCTGCTGGCTTCCGCCACGTCCGTCGCGCACGCCCAGGGCTGGGAAACGTATCCGCTTCCAGGGGTTTATCCCTACAGCGTGACGGTGCATCCAGATGGCGGCACCGCCTACGCGATGGGCGACCGGCAGATTGCCCGTGGCGTTGCGGGAGGAACCATTTGGTCCCCGGTCGATCTGCCTGTGCCGCCAGCTGGCTACTCGGTCTCCAGGACC
>CAZYJB010000357.1:0-5244 GCA_964647675.1 uncultured Verrucomicrobiota bacterium
GTCGCATCTCCAGCACGTTATGAATGGACCGTCTCCCCGTGACCGGATGACAGTGATCAGGACATCGCCGTTCACCTGCTCAAGGGTTACGCCGACCGCTACTACCAGTTCCACAAGCGCGAGTTTGAGGCACCATTCCTCGAATACCAGCGTCTGACCAGGACCGACGAACTGCTTCTCAATCAGTATCAGCTGCTCGTGAAGAAATCAGAAAGGGAGCTGATCAAGCGGCTGAAGGACCTGAGCAAGAAATTTGAGGCTGGCACCTTCGAGGCGATGAGTTTTCACAAGTTAGAGATTTTCGGCGCCGATCATCATCTCTACCAGCCGCTCATTCACCTCAGCCACAACAACGGCCAAGAATCGCTGGTGAAAATCGTGCCCACACATCTCAACGTGGGGGAAAAGCAGTTCGTGAACGACCTTGAATACTTCTGCAAAGCCGAGGCCACGGGCATGCTGGCGAACACTGAACTCTACCTCCTGCGCAATCACAGCTCGGACAAGGCGATCAGTTTCTTCACCGAGGCTGGCTTCCGTCCCGACTTCATCCTCTGGCTGCTCACCGAGGATCAGCCCGTGAAGCAGCGCATCGCGTTCATAGACCCCAAGGGCTTGCGCAACTTCACGGACACATTCAACAATCCAAAAGTCCGCTTCTCACGGAGAATCAAAGAGCTGCAGGTTCACTTGAAGCGCTCTGACATTACGCTCGAATCGTTCCTCATCTCTCAAACCTACCGCCACGACCTCCGATGGCCAAGTCCAATGGACCCTAACAGGCAAGCGGACGCCAGCGCCTACCGGGACCATCACATTCTTTGTGCCAAAGATGACCCAGGCACATATGTCCGAGAACTTATCGGGCGTCTCCAAAGATGAGATCAGAGGCAACCATGGCGTCTGCAACGGAAGCCTTATGGAGTTCATGATTCGATTTCGGAGCTAAACAAAAGCGTCCATCTCCAGCCCAAGGCCCCAGATCAATCCCCCTCTCCAGCTCCGCCATAAAGCAAAGCCAGAGAGAGGGATCAACCCAGGGACCATTTACTGTCAGTTCAACCAGACCTCCATCTTCTCCTGCGCGAGGCTGAAGGCCCTCGCCTTGGTCCGGTAATTGTCGCCGAACCACAGCGACGACAGCCGTTGATGAGGTGATTGGCGGGTCTTCCGGTGGTCCAACAGTTCCGTGACGCCGTTGAAGGCGGCCCAGAGGGTGCCACGGACGCCAGGCAAACGGTTACCTCTCCCTTCGTCAAAGAAGTGCTCGGCCCAATCGCGATTGCGCTCCGCTCTGACAAGAGCGCCTTCATCGGTTGGGTCGGACGGCTGGAACACCTCGGTCAGGTATTCCGTGAGGCGCCTGGCATTGACCTGCACGCGGGCCATGGCTTGCAGGGCTTCTTCCATGGTGTCGTAGCGGGTGCGCACCTGGGCGAGCAGTTGACCGGCGGCCTTCAACCGGTGCTTCACGTCCGGCGTGTGGACCAGGCGGAAGGATTCACCGCCACCGAGCGCCAGCGTCAGCGTGTTCTGGCAGACCACCCGGACACTCGTGAACTTGATCTGCACGCTGCCTTTCCCGTCGTGGCTGTTGGCCAGCAGCAGGTATTTGTCGGCGACGTCGTCCCCGACCACGCGCATCTGCCCTGGGAGCCTGGCCAGCAGCCAGATGCGTTCACCTTGCCCCAACGCTCCAGCCGTGTGGTAGATGGCGGCATTTTCGCCGACGATGGGGTCGAAGAACCCGAAGGCCTCCGCGTTCTGCAGTGGCGTGTAGTCCTTGCTGACCACTCCCAGCACGGGGCTGTTGAGTGGATCGTTGCGCACGACGGCGAACGTGTCCGGCACCAGGAGGCGCTGACCATTAACCGTGGTGAACACCGGCGTCTTGCTGACCCGCCAGTCGAGGTTGGCCGCTTGGATTGCTTCCTTCGCGGTGGCCGGGCCGTTGAGTCGGGTGCCCAGGCCGTGCCAGGGAGTTTCCTCCAGGTAGCACATCGAGGCCTGGCCATTCAGGATCATGAGATTGTGCATGGTTTTTCTTTCGTTGAGTTGCAGTGCGTTTCAGCGAGGGGTTGAGGTTCAACGCCGGTCGTTCCGGTCGTTTTCGGTGGTCAGCTTGTAGAGGAAGATGGCACCGGCGCTGACGAGGCCGATGACCACGTAATCGCGGAGCATGTAAGCCAGCAGAAGCACGAAAGTCCCGCCGATGGCGTAAAGGATGAGCTGAGGCTTCTCGTTCATCAGGACCTCCAAAGGAAAAGGGGGGGCACCAAATGAACGATGCACCCCCGTGGCGGCGTGATTCGAAAAGGCGGACGGTAGAAACGCCGGATTGGGTTAGTTGTATTTGAGTTCGAATTCGGACGGACCAACCGCCGAGTCGCGGCGGATAGAACGGGGCCCGCGCAACGTGGATCTGGGTTGACCCCCTCTCTACGCTGCTCCGGGGGATGGGATAGTTCCGGGCCCTTGACCCGCTCCCTTGTATGGATTGGGAGCGTGCTGCATGACCAACTTCGGCGTTGCATTCATGCTGCTCCACGCATTAACCCATCAGGTGAAATGAGCACGCCAATCGGACTCTTTCATTGCCTGAGCGGTTGGCCGCCTGAAGGTCCGAACGCATTCAGTTGGGAAAATGGCCGACTCAGTTATTCGCTTTCAGACCCTTCCCTTCATTTCCTTGACTGGAAAAGGTCGGCTTCACCGACAACATCGCAGTGGGACGAGTTTTGGCGGGTTAGCGATGACGTTGAAATCTGGTCATTGCCCAAAGCCAGTTTTGGTACGGTTCACGTACATGACGGTCTCCAATGGGTAACCTACCTTGCAGTGGGTGATCGACGTCTGGAATCCAGGGGGCAATTGATCGGATCCCCATTAGCCATCGGAGATAAGTTAAGGAGAATCCATGAGGCATTGCAGGCGATGACGGGATGGCACAAACCAGCCTAGAACGAAGGGTTTGCAGGGCCAGTGGTGGCGTTATCTACAGGCCTCCCTTTTGGAACGCGTGGTCCGGTCTTCGGGCGTCATCGGCAATTCGCCCACCCGGCTCTCCGGATGTGATCTCGCAGAACTGAGCACGGCGGACTGGGAATCAGGTCCGTCAGAACGGAAATCCCACCGAGAAATGCAGGGTCCCGGCGGGATCGTGGACGCGGCGGTTCAGATTGCGGCCGTATTCGAGGCGCACCGGGCCGAGCGGCGTGCGCCAGCGCACGCCGCCGCCAACCGAGTAAAGGCCCTCGTCCCATGGATAGTCCGCCCGGTTCTTGGCAAAGCCGACGGCGTCGAAAAACGCCACGAGGGACCAGGTCTTGGTGAGCAGTTGCTCAAACTCCACGTTCCCCAGCGTGTAGGTTTCCGCGCCCAACTGGTCGCCGTCCCGATCCAGCGGTGAGGCTTCACCTTCCTGATAGCCACGCACGGAGCTTTCGCCGCCGGGAAAGAACCGTTTGTTGAAGGGTAATTGTTCCGGCGTGCCGCCCCAGGTGAACGACAAGCCGTGCGTGACGCCCAGATGCAGGAGCCGCCCGCCCTGCAGATCGAGATGGTAGGACGCGCCGAGGATGAAGCGCTGATAGTCCACGTCGCCGCCCAGGCCCGCTGAGGCCCATTCAGCCCGGCTGGACAGACGCAACCCGCGCCGCGGCAGGAGCGGATGGTCACGGCGATCGCGATTCAGTTCGAAAACAAAGGCGGCGGACCGCGCCTCGTCCACGCCCACGGCCTCCGCGCTGGCCGCGCCGCGGTCGAGCGCGTTCAGGAACTGGTAATCGTAGCGCACCGACGCATCGGTTTGGATCGGCACGAGACGCTTCTGGACTCCCAGCGAGCCGCCGAATTCCTCGCGTGTGAACGACACTTCCTCGCGCCGCAGCCTCGAGCCTTCGAAGAAAAGATTCACGTTCTCACCTACGATTTCCGGCACGGTGTAGAGCAGATCGCCCTTGGTGGCCTTGAAGGATTGCAGGCCACGCAACCGGAAATGGTGCGCCAGGCCGAAAACATTTCGATGCTCGAACTCCAAACCTCCCCGGAGAAGTTCGTAACTCCCGTAGCCGGCCAGCACGCTCAGGGAAATCGGCTTCGCTTCCCGCAGCTCGTAAATCACGTCGCGCTCGGTTTCACCGACTTCGTCGTAGCGCAGTCGGACCGAGTCGAACACGCTCAGCCGCGCGAGCCGCTGGCGGAATTTCTCAGCGGCAACACGATCCAGCGGTTCGCCTTCGTTCAGCTTCGCGCGGCTCTCCAAAACGGAGGTCCTGGTGAGCTCATTGCCCTGAAACTGCACGTCGCGAAGGAGCACCCTCCGGCCCGGTCGCACGAGTGCCGACAGGTCCAACTGGATGCTCGTGGCATTGGTCTGCCGGCCAAGCTCGGAGAACTCAACTGTGGTGTCCGGATAGCCTTGGACGTACTGCCCGGTCTGGAGTTGCCGCGCCGTGTCCTGCCGCCACAACTCGGAGTAAGGCACGCCCGGCCTCAACGTGCGCCCGCCCTCAGCCTTCTCCTGGCCGTCCTCGATCACCTTGACCTCGACCGAGCGGACAAGGGTGGGCACCCCCTCCCGCACCTCGACCGTTACGCGGACCTCGCCGGACGCTTCATCCACCAGGACCTGATTGGTGGCGACCACGGCATGCTGGAATCCGGCGCGGGCATAAGCGTCGCGCAGCGCCGCCAGCGAACTCTTGAGTGCCGTCGGACTGAAGATGCGGTTGCCGCGGAGATTCAGCAGGCCGTCGCCGCTGAGGAAATAGCTTGTAGCCTCGCGCTTGGAAATCGCCTGCAGCCCCTCGAACTGGAGGTCCTGGTAATGGAAACGCACCCCGGGGTGCAGCGTGAAGCGCGCCGCGTGCGCTGAAAAATCCCCGGGCAGCGTGACCTCCTGCGCCTGGGTCCAGACGAGGCTCAGTGGTGAACCGCCGCTCAAGGTCAAGTTCGCCTCGAGCGCGGCGCCCAGAAATCCCTCTTCGTTGGCGCGCGCCAGCAGGACGAGCGCCGTGTCCTCGACGAAGGCGCGATCCAGCATCGGCGGCATCCGGCCATCGACTTGAAAATTGCGGAGCAAGCGGACCATCTCCCGGTTGCCCACGAGGCCGAAGCCCGAAACCGTGACCCTCGCTGGCTCATTGGTGGAGGATTCGCCTGCGCCCACGGACGATCCGGCCAACACAGCGATCAGGACCGAGGCCGCCAGCGAACGCAGGCGGTTCGCGGCACCTTCAAGAC
>CAZYJB010000358.1:0-5244 GCA_964647675.1 uncultured Verrucomicrobiota bacterium
TGCCGCGGGTCGAGAAGGACAGCATCGCCACCCGCGGGCGCGTGCCGAGCATCTGCCGCGCGAGCCGCGAGGTCGAGATCGCGATCTCGGCCAATTGCTCCACGGTGGGTTCGGGGATCACACCGCAGTCCGCCAGAAACATCACGCCGCCCTCGCCGAATCGCGAGTCCGGGACCTCGATCACCATGCAGCTCGAAGCGGTGGTCGTTTTGGGCGCCACTTTCACGATCTGGAAGAGCGGCCGCAGAACGCTGCCGGAGAACTCGCTGGTGCCCGATACGAAACCGTCGGCGCCGTGCATGGCCACCATCATCGCGCCAAAAAAGTTCGGCTTCAGCATCACCTCGCGCGCCTCGCGCTCGTCGATGCCCTTCAGCCGGCGCAGCCGCTCGTACCGTCCCACATAGGCCGCGAGATCGTCGCTGCGCTCGGGGTCGATGATGCGGATGCCGTCGATCGGCACATTCATGCTCTCGGCCAGCGCCTTGATGCGGCCGCGGTCGCCCAGGAGAATCGGAACGCCGAGGCGGAGGGAGTGAAACTGCCGCGCTGCCAGCAGCACGCGAGGCTCGCTGCCCTCCGGAAACACGATGCGCTTCGGATGCCTTTGAAGCTTGTCGATGACGCTCGCGATGAACCGCATGGCCGGGCTGTCTATCCCACAACCGTTCCCCCCGCAATCGACAATCCCACGCCGCGTGCGAGCGCACGTCAGGGTTCGCTCGGACGCCGCAGCACTTCGACGCGACGCCCGCTCTCGCTCACCACCGTCACGCTCAGCACACGGCTGAGGTCCGCATCTTTCAGCACCGCTTCGAACTCCTTCGGTGAACGCACCGACTTGCGGTTCACCTTGGTGATGACCTCGCCAACGCGAATGCGCCGCGCCGCGGCCGGACTGTTCTCCTCCACGCCCACCACGAGGACGCCCTCGCCCTGGTCGAGCCGCAAGCGCCCGGCGTTCTCGGCATCCAGTTCCTTCACCTCCAGCCCCAGTCCTCCGGTGGGCCGGATCTCCGGGGCTCGCGGCTCTGGATCGCGCGAAGGCTGTGAACGGCGCGGAGGCGGCGTTCCGCGGGCGGTCATGCGGTTCTCGGGCAGTTCCCCCGGCGCGAGGGCAATGGTCTTCCGCTCGCCCTCGCGACGCACCTCGACCGACATCGACTTGCCCACCGGTTTCCGGCTCACCTGCCGCTTCAGATCGCCCACGTCGCGCACCTCCGCGCCGTCAATGCCGACGATGATGTCGCCGGCCTTCAACTCCGTGCCGGCCGAAGGCCCCTCGGGCAGAATGCGCGTCACCACCACGCCGGCTTGTTCCGACAACGCCTGCCCAGGATGCCGCTCCGCCCAGTCGCGGACCGTCTCGATGTTCACCCCCAGCCACGCGCGGCGGAAACGTCCGTGCTCGATCAGACCGTCCGCCACCTCGCGCGCCAGATTGACCGGCACGGCGAAACCGATCCCCGTGTTCATCCCGCGGATCATGGCGTTGATGCCGATCACCTCGCCGTCGATGTTGACCAGCGGACCTCCGCTGTTTCCTGGATTGATGCTGGCGTCCGTCTGGATGAAATCCTGGTCCATCATGACGATGTCCGAGAGGACGCGCCGGCCCTTCGCGCTCACGTGCCCGAAAGTGACGCTGTACTCGAGGTCGAACGGCGCGCCGATGGCGATGGCGAACTCACCGACGCGCACTTTCTGCGAATCGCCGAGCTTCGCCGCCGGAAGTCCCGAGGCGGACACCTGGATCACGGCAAGGTCCGACTCCGAATCGGTACCCTTCAACACGGCGTCAAAGCGTCTCCCGTCGCGCAGGCGCACCTCGATGCGCTCCGCGTTTTCCACCACGTGGCTGTTGGTGAGGATGTAGCCATTCTCGCGGATGATGACTCCGCTGCCCTGGTCGGGTTCGAGCTGCCGGGGAAGGCGCGGGCGCTCGCGACCACCGTCCTGGTCGCGTTCCTCCCCGCGATCTCCCGGCTCTTCCCCCGCGGCGCCTTCGCGCTCGCGCAGTTCGCGTTCCATCTCGCGCTGCATCTCCTCGGGCAGGAACCGGAACAAACCTCCCAGCTCCGTACCGCGCAGCGGATCCGGCTTCTGCCAGACGCGCACCACCACCACGGCCGGCGACACGGTGTCCGCCACCTGCACGAAGGCCTCGTTCAGCTTCCGCGCCAGATCGAGCTCGGGACTCGCGGCACCGGCGGCCGGGGACGCCGACCCCAGTCCCATCGCCATGCCGAACATCACCACGCGCCGCGCCGCCGCCTGCCAGCAAAACCTCATGCGCCTTGTTTAGCATCCGGCGCCGCGAAGGCAACCGCCCGTCCGCGACGGGAGGATTCCGGCGCGCCGCATTGACTTGCTTCACGACCCGCCGATAGCGTCGCTGGCCTTCGACCCGACCCACACCATGCTCGCCGACCTCGAGAAACTGCTCATCCTACAGGATCGCGACCGGCGGCTCATCCGGATGCGAGCGGAAGCTGCCGATGTCGATCCCCAGCGCCGGCTGGCCAGCGCTCACCTCGCCGGCGCCGATCAGGAAGCCGAGGCCGCCAAACTGGCCTTCCAGAAGCTCGAGTCCGAGCGCAAGCGGCTTGAACTCGAGGTCGAGGCCAAAAAGGAACTCATCGCCAAGTACGCCGCGCAACAGTGGCAAACCCGCAAGAACGAGGAGTATAAGGCGCTGGGCCACGAAATCGAAACCTGCAAACGCGCCATCCGCGACCTCGAAGACCTTCAGATCGGGGTGATGGAACAGATCGAGGCCGCAGAGAAGCGCACCGCGGCCGCGCTCGAGGCCCAGAAGAAGGCCCGCGAAGACGTCAGAAAACAGCTCGAACACTGCGATGCCGCCGAGGTGCGCCTGCGCAAGCAACTGGCGGACGCCGAGGCCGCGCGCGCGGAAGCCGCCGCCGCGGTGGGCCCCCTCGTCCTTCCCCGTTACGAACGCATTCTCAAGAACCGCGGTGACAAGGTGGTCGTTGGCGTCGAGCGCGGGGTGTGCGGCGGCTGCCACATGAAGCTCGCGCGCCAGGACGTCCTCAACACGCAGAACAATCTCGAGATCGTGAACTGCCCGAACTGCGGGCGCATCCTCTACTTCACGCCGGATATGGACGTCCGTCCCCAGGACTGACCCCCGGCAACGCCCCGCGCCGGCGCCTCACCACAGTCCCAACTGCACCCCGCTGCCTGGCCGACGGAACGCTGCCGCCGACAGCCCGGGTGCTTCGCCTGCGAAGCCGGCCCGACGACGGGCCACCTCGAACATCGCGCGCGTCTGCTCCGCGAGGATTCCCTCGCCGCGCATCCGGCTTCCAAATCGAGGGTCGTTCAAACGTCCCCCCCGCATGGCTTCCAATTGGTGCAACACCTTCCCGGCCCGGTCGGGGAAATGCCGCCGTAGCCACTCCTCGAAGAGCGATTTCAGTCCGTACGGCAGGCGAAGCAACACCATGGACGCAAAGATCGCCCCGGCTCCGCGCGCGGCGTCGAGAATCGCAGGGATCTCGTGATCGTTGATCGCCGGGATCACGGGCGCGATCAACACCCCCACCGGCACTCCTGCCGCCGTGAGCGCCCTCACCGCGGCCAACCGCGCTTCGATGGGCGATGTCCGCGGCTCGAGGATGCGGCGGAGTCCGGGATCCAGAGTCGTCACGGTGAGCGCCACCTGCGCCGCGCCGTGCCGCGCCAGGTCGCCGAGCAGGTCCGCATCCCGCGCCACCAGGCCGTTCTTGGTGACGATCCCCACCGGGTTACGGAAGTCGACGAGCACTTCCAGGCAACGGCGGGTGATCCTGAGGCGTCGTTCGACCGGTTGGTAGGCGTCGGTCACCCCGCTGAGCGCCAGCCATTGCGGCTCCCACGAACTCGCCGCCAGCTCTTCCCGCAACAGCTCGGGCGCCCGCTCCTTCACCAGGATCCGACTCTCGAAATCCAGACCCGCCGAGAAACCGAGGTACTCGTGCGTGGGCCGCGCATAGCAATAGGCACATCCGTGCTCGCAGCCGCGATACGGATTCAGGCTCACGCGAAAAGGAATGTCGGGACTGTCGTTGCGCGAAATCACGCTCGCCGTGGCATCCCGCAGAAACTCCGTGCGTCGAGCCGGCTCCTCCGCGGGATCGAGATCCGAATCCGGATCCGGCTCCAGATGCCAGTGCTCGAAGCGCCCCGCGGGATTCTGCGGCGTGCCTCGTGGGGAGGAGGCTCCCGAGCCAGTGGATGGCGGACGCTCGCTCATTGCGTCGACTCCCCTGCCCACGGGACGCCCTTCGACTGCACGAGCGCACGGAACGAATGCCCGAGGTGCGCGGGATGCGTGAGGGTCTGCAACTGCCGTGCGTGCGCCTGGATCCACTCGGCGCCGCCGCCTCCCAGTCGGAGGACTTCGGCGGCCCAGCGTCCGAGACAGCGTCCCTGGGGCTCGTCGTGTCGCGTCGTCCACCCCTGGGCTTCCCCCGCCCGCCGCACGGCGTCGAAATCCACGTGGGCCGTGAGGTCCTGTTCTCCGGGATCCTTCAGGAGATCCTCCGAGACCCGGTGATTCCGGTAGGCGCGGAGCGAGCCTTGAGGGCGGTCAGGACGCAGGCCAAAGCGATGGTCGTGGCCGTAGTCGAACGTGACCAGCCAGCCCCGGCGCAGGCGTCGGGCGGCCTCGATCCACCACGCCGCGGCCGCGGGGCTCTGCTCGCAGACCCAGCCCTCCTCGAGCACGCCTTCCCAGGCCGCCTCCCCGGGCGACTCGAATGACGATCCGGGGTCGAGGCGGCACGCGTTGAGGCCCTCGGCCGTGAGCCCCACACCGCATTCGCGCCAGCGGCGCGTCCCGGCCTCCCACACATAACGGTGCACCGGGAAGGCATCGAGGAGTTCATTGGCGACCAGAAAACCCGCGACCGGCAGCGACGGCGACGCAAGAGATTCATGCCAGGTCACCCGGCTTGAATGTGCGCCCAGGGTCGCCCGCTGCCGGGCCCGCCGCACGTCGGACGGTTCGACCAGGTGGTATCGCGTCCGCGCGGCCGCCCCCGGATGAAACGCGTCGAGGGCGGCGAGGATGTCCGCCGCCAGGCGACCGTCGTGCGCGCCGGACTCCAGGATGTCGAGGCGTTCCCACTCGGCGAGCCAGTCGGCCGCGCGCCACGCCAGCAGGAAGCCAAACATCGGCCCCACCGTGACGCTGGTGTAGAAATCGCCGCCCCGTCCGAGGGCGCGATCGCTGCGTTC
>CAZYJB010000359.1:0-5240 GCA_964647675.1 uncultured Verrucomicrobiota bacterium
GCTTCTTCGCGACGACGGCACCCCACATGCGCGACTCCATCTGCCGCAGATTCTCCTGCGTGATGGCGAAGCCCTTGTCATCGATGCGGGCGGGCGCGGGCTTGCCCGCCTTGATGTCCCGCAACGTCGCCACCGCCATCTCCGCCTCCCAGAAAAAGTCCTGCACGCCGGTGGCATCGACAAATCCCTGGTCGAGCAGTTGGTACGCCGTCGCGTCCCCGTCGAAGCCGCCGAGAATGACGTGGCCGGGTTCGTCATGGCGCTTCCATTTGCCGAGCGAGCTCAAGACTGACTTGATGCTGGGGAACAGGAAATCGCTCGACGAAAAGATGAGGCCGATGTCGGGGTTCGCCTGAAACGCACCCTGGACTCCGGCGAGCGCCTTTTCCTGGTTCCAGTCGGTCGGGATCCGCGCCACGACCTCGACGTGGGCCTCCTGCCCCTGGACGGCCTGTTCGAAGCCGTCGCGACGTCCGATGGCGTTGATGTCGCCGAGATCGCCGATGAGGATCATGGCTTTCTGACGCCGACCGGACTTCTTCGCGAGACCGACCAGGTAGTCGACCGTTTGGCGCGTGATGGAAACGTTGTCGGGCGCGACCACGGTATGCGGCGCATCGGTTGGGTCGGCGGGTCGATTGAACAGCACCATGGGGATCGCAGCGGCATTGGCGGCCTTGATCATGGGAATCACCGTCTTGGAGTCCCTGGGGACGATAATGATGCCGTCGACCTTCCGTTGGATGAAGGTGCGCACCTGCTCGAGTTGCCGGTTGGCGTCACCATCCGCCACGGCCTCCAGCATCTGGATCCCATGTTTCCCGCATTCCTCCTTGAGCCGGTCCCAGGCGGCGACCCAGCTCTCGGTCTGCAGCGTCTCGAAGGCGACGCCGAGCGAGCGCACCTTTCCCGCTGCATCCGCCGCAGCGCTGGTGGACGACGATGCCGGCGTGCCTTCCGGGGAGCCGGGGTTCGGACCGCACCCGGCGAGCAGAGCGGCGGCAGGGACGGCGGTCGAGGCGAGGAAAACGCGTCGGGAAAGGCGGGTCGGGCGCATGGCGGGGAGCGGAGTCAGTGTGCCGCCAAGGCGGTGGGAAAGTCGATGGTCAGCACCGCATGCGGCGCAAGGTTGAGCAGGGGAGTGACCGACGAAGATGGGCATGCGCGGAACGCGTCGGGACGGATCATGGCTTCGAGCATCGTCTGAGAGTCCAGCGACCGAGCTAGAACGGTCCGATCATGGCCTTGGATCCGCACGCGCTGCCGGAAGGGCGTGAGATTGGCGAGGATCAGTCGACGACGATCGCCGTGCGCCAGGCGCAAGGTGGCCACCGCCCCCGGCACCGACGAGCGCGACCCCAGCACCTCGCCCCCCGCGAATTCGGCCAGCTCACGAAGGACGTGGTAGAGCGGGAAGACCGCTCCAGGGATCGATGGGAAAGGTGCGGGACGCGGCTCGCCAGCGGTGGCTTCGACCACGCCCTTCCCGCCGATCGTCTCGAAGAAGGTGAGGCTGGCGGCACCTTCACCTGCGAGGGCGGCGAGCATGGCCGCGGTCCATGCGGCACCAAACAGCGAGCCCTGCCGCGCATCGACCTCCCGCGGGAGCGCATCCGGTGATTTCCCGACCGGCGGTTCGGTGGCCACGGGATGGACGCGCGGTCGGAACGTGATGGGACCCACCCCCAGCGGCATTCCAGGGTAGTATTCGCGCACGCTCCGCAGTTGCTGGGCCGCCGCCCCGGGCGTTTCCGCGAGGCTGAGGTTGTCGAAGGCATGCACCTGCGGATTCATGGACCACGCGATGAAATCCGCGTCCGACGGCGCGCGTTCGAGGTTGAGCAGATACAGATCGCCTGCGGTGCCGGCTCCCAACCTGACGCCGGGAAGTGTCCTGCCGAACGCGCGCCGCGCCGCGTGCAGCGCCTCCGCGGTGGTCGACCGGTAACCGCGATGGAGGATGAGGACGCGCTCCAGGGAAGCGGCGTGTTCGGCCAGCGTCTTCGCGCAGTCGTCCAGCCCGGCGCTCGGAGACGCGTCGAGGTGGAGAGCCAATTCCACGCCCGCTTCCAGGTCGGCGGCGTGGCTCAGGGCGGACCTCCAGTTCCGCCGCCAGTCTTGATTCCAAACGCTGACGTCGACGTGCAGGTGGTGCGGGCGCAGGGCGCGCAAGAGTTCGATCTGGGTTTTCTGCGCTGCGAGGGAAGGGCCCGGGAATCCAAAGCCGAGGCGGGGAAGGGCACGTCGGGTCCCGTGGAAGTCGACCGTCACCACGTCGTCGATCGCGGGTGCGAATGCGATTCGCGTGGTGGGCGCAGTCGTGTCGGCCCGCGGGACGCTCGGATCCTCGCGCAATCGTACCATCACCTCCTGACGGATACGGGTGCCCGCGGCGATGGTCACCGGGATGGGCAGTCGCAGCGGTGTGCAGAATGTCTTGAAGCTCGCATCGATCCAATTGCGCTGATCCTCCGTCTCGAAGCGGTCGCCCGTGAAACGGAACTCCAACCAGCAGCCCGGCTGCACTTCCTGGTCGAGTCCGGTGAGGTTGTGAAACCCGGTGACGGGCTGCTCGGCCGCGATTCGTTCGGGGAAGCGCCGTTCACGATGCGTGCCGTCGGCATCGAAGGCCACGCAGCGCGTGCCCGTGCATTCCGGAGTGGGATGCAGGACGCAGAGCCCGATCCGGTTGCGCTGGAAAGTGGACCTCGCCTCACCGTCGAAGACAAACCGGAGCGTGCCGTCTGCGTCGCCGCCGAGGACGGCGTTCCAGACAACGTGGATGTCCTCACGCAGATGCGTGGAGGTGTAGGTCACCTGGAAGGTCGCGTCGGTCGTCTCGACCTGCAGTGCCGACAACGTGCCCGGCACCGTGCCCCAGTTGCGGTCGCGGACCGCGGCGTACACGCGACGGATCACTTCCCGACCGCGCCAGCGCACCTCGCGCAGATCGCCGTCGACCAGCGCCAGGGACAACGGACCCGCGCGCAGAGCGATGGCGGGTCCGGGTGGTTGCGGCGTGCCGTGGAGCAGCAGCGATTCGCGGAGGGCAGGAGTCATCGGCGGGAACGGGGACGCGAGGACTTCAGACGAATGACTGCGTCACGTTCGGCCGAGGCGTAGGCGGCGAACGTCAGTTCCAGCGTCTTCAGATTGTCGGCGCCGGTCGTCTCCGCGGGATGCTCGCCGCGCAGCGCGCCGAGCAGGTTTTTGAGGCAGGGAATCATGCTGGCCTGCGCCACCTCGTATCGCGGATCCGCCCAGGCATGGCGCGTCGGGGCGCAGCGCTTCGCATGGGTGCCGGCCTTCGTGGTCAAGCGGAGCCAGTAATCGGCCCCTAGCTCGATGGAACCGAGCGGGCCCTCGACGAATGCGAGGGTTTGCGGGAAGACCTCGCGTTCGAGAGGCGTCTTCGCGTAGCCCAGTTCGATCACCACACTGGTCCGCGCGGCGCCCATGCTTAGGAGCAGCGTGGCCACGTTTTCGCCCGCGACCTCGGGCGCCAGCGTGCGGTGTGTCTGGCAATAGACCGAATGGGCTTCGCCGAAACACGCGCGCGCCGTGTCGAGCAGGTGCACGCCCAGATCGGTAAGAATGAAGCGCTCGAGGCTGCGCAGCGCGGGTTGGTTCGCCCAGAGATCGAAGCCCGAGATCATGGTGAAGCGCGCGCGGAAGGGGGTTCCGATGTCGCCGCGGCGCAGCGTCTCGATGAGCGCGCGCAGGGGCGTCTGCCAGCGCCAGTTCTCATGCACGAGGAACTGGGTGCGCGCGCGCTGAAACGCCGTGACCATGGCGCGCGCGTCGACCAGCGAGGCGGCCATCGGCTTCTGGCAAATGGCGGGGACCCGATGGCGGGCGCACAGGAGGGAGAGGGGCTCGTGCCCGCCGACCTCGGTGACGTTGTCGACGAAGTCGAGGCGGACCTCGCGCAGCAGGCGTTCAGCGTCGTCGTAGACCGCCGGGATGCCGAGGTCGCGCGCGAATGCGTCGGCTCGGTCGCGCGACCGGTTGTAGATCGCGACACATTCGGTGCCGCCGAGTTCGCGCCAGGCCGCGAGTTGGACCCGCGCCCAAAACCCGGCGCCGAACAGGGCAAAGCGCAGGGGTTGGCTTTTCGCACGAGGCATGGCGAAGCGTTACCCAAGGTCAGGCCGGGCAGCGAGTCCCGAGACCTCGGTCGCGCCCGTCTGATCGGGGACTTGGTCTGCATCCCTGCCATCTCCCGTCGCGGACGCTGTGATCGCAGGCCGACGCTGGATCTCATCGATGACCACCAGGATGAGGATGCCCGGGAACCGATGAGCCACGCCTCGAGGGTCGCCCAGAGAAATCGGGGTGGATACTGATTTGCCGTCGACTTTCGCTCCCGCCGCACGCGCCTCGCCGCGGCGTTATCCCCAGGACGGGTCGAATCCACAGGCGAATGAACACACTGTCATTCGGGCGAGCGCGAGATGTTCATCTTCTGGAGGTCAGATGAAGTGAAGGGACGACGCACGTTGTCCGAACCGAACTGGTCATGGATCCGAAACCTCTACCATTGCTAACCATGAAAACCCGTGTTCAAAACCCGTCGCGATGGCTCGCTGCTGGCCTCCTCTCGTTCGCCGCCATGCTGCCCTCCATCGCCCTCACCCCTGCAGATACCGCCAGCGTCCTGTACATGAAGCAGGAAGAGAAGATGGCCCGGGACGTCTATCAGGCCCTGTTCGTGCGCTGGAACCATGTCACGTTCCGCCACCTCGCCGCTGCCGAGCAGCGTCATATGGATGCGATGGACGGATTGATCGCGCGCCATGGGCTCACCGATACGACACCAGCCGAAATGGGTCGGTTCTCCATCGGCGAGTTGCAGCGCTTCCACGACGATCTCCTCGCCCAGGGAAACACCTCGCTCGCTGACGCATGGCGGGTTGGGATCACGATCGAGGAGGCTGATATCGCCGATCTGAAGGAGGCGATCGAAGCGACGCGAGAGCCGTCGATCCAACGCGTGTTCGGCAACCTCCTCCGTGCTTCGGCACGTCATCTGGGCGCCTTCAACGCCGCTCTCGAAAACGGCGACGCGACGGAGTTTGCGTGTGCCGCGGCGTGGACTTGTCCGCGTGCCGATCTGGAGGCAGGAGCTGAAGGCGCCACCGCCTGCGGCCCGCGAGGCCGGAAGGGTGGACAGTGCTTCCAGACAGTGGCCGTGGCCGCAGGGTCGGCACCGTGCCCAGGAAACGACCGCTGTCTTTCCA
>CAZYJB010000360.1:0-5239 GCA_964647675.1 uncultured Verrucomicrobiota bacterium
CCGGCTCCCCGCGACTGAAACGCTCCAGTTCCTCGGCCAGCAGTCTCGCCGACGTGTACCGTCGATGCGGCTCTTTCTCCAGGCACCGGAGACAGATGGTCTCCAGGTCCAACGGAATGCTCGGGCTCAGCCGGCGCGGCGGGATGGGCTCCGACTCTCGCACCTGCAGCAGCACCTCATTCAACGTCCGCCCTTCGAAAACAGGCCGGCCCGTGATCAGGTGATAGAGAATCGCGCCCAGCGCGTAGACGTCACTGGACGGGCCCACCAGCTCCGCGCGACCCAGCGCCTGTTCCGGCGGCATGTACGCCGGCGACCCGAGGGCAGAGCCGGTCACGGTAAAACCCGGCTCCTTCTCGAGCGGGCGCGCCAATCCAAAGTCGGTCAGGCGCGGCTGGTCCAACAGATCGACCAGGACATTGGCCGGGGTGAGATCGCGATGGAGGATTCCCACGTCGTGGGCATGCTGTACCGCGCCGGCGATGGCCTGGACGTAGGCCGCCGCGCGCTGTGGCGGCAAGGCCCCCTTCGACACCACCTCAGCCAGGGTGCGTCCCACCACCAGATCCATCGTGTAGAACGTCACGCCCTCGTACTCGCCCACGTCGTGAATGGCCACGATGTGGGGATGCTGCAGTCGCCCGGCCGCGAGGGCCTCTCGGCGAAAGCGCCGTCGGAACTCGGCACTCGCGAAATCGCCGCCCGGCAACAGCTTGAGCGCCACGTCCCGTCCCAGCCCGATCTGCCTGGCCCGGTAAACCACGCCCATTCCGCCGCGTCCGATCTCCTCGATGAGTTCGTAGTGACCCAACCGACGCGGCAACGGCGCCGATTCCTCCACGTCGAGCGAACCGGTCTCAGGGCCGCCCATGAAAGAAACTGTTGCGAGGCAACGGGAACAGTGACCGCCCAACACCTGTGCGGAGAGAATCTGCCCACAGCGCGGACAGGAGTTGGGTGCGGACGATTCCTCACTCATGGACAGGTCCTCGTTGCCTCGACCGCATGGCGGCCCATGGAAGACTCAGATTCCAGGGGACCGCCTTACACGATTCCGTGGCGCAGCACGTCGACGAGGTGCTGAAGTTCACCGTCGACCTCGCCCGGCTCGGCCACCGTTTCGGCGATGAGGGTGCGCACCACCTCCCGGTAACGTCGACGCAGACGATACACCGCGACGCCCACCGCGCCCGGACTCAAATGCAGCGACCGGCCCAGGGCCTCGTACTCGCCCGGCGCCGGCTCCCGCGACAAGAGCGGACTGAGGTGCTCGAACACGCCCGCGCGCGCGCCGTCTCGCGCCTCGTCGCGGACACGCTTCCATGCGGCATCCATCACGGTGATCGCCCAGTGGCGGTCGTAGGCATGCTCGGCAGTCTCGACCGCGTGGGCATCGGTGAGGAACCGGCCTTCGGCCTCGTCGAGGTTCAAGGGGGCGATACCGTGTCCCCGCTTCGCGGCGGCCCCGCGATCCCATTCATTGGCGAGAAAGCGGGTCACCACCGTGAGCAAAAACGAACGGAACCGGCGTCCGTCCGCCTCGATGCCGGCGAGCCATTCCTTGGCCAGGAGCCTTGCGAAGAACTCCTGCGTGAGATCCTCCGCGTCGGCCGCCGTGAATCCCCTGCGCCGGATGTACGCGTAGAGAGGATACCAATAGGTGCGGCACAACTGTTCCAGGGCCGCCTGGTGGCCGGGCATCTGCGGCTGGCTGGCCGCCAGCACCACGCTCCAATGCGTCGTCGCGAAAGACCTGGGATGGTCCTCCGGATCGGACGGGAGGTGGGCGGATGGGGGATTCACGCCGAGTTTTGAGTCGCCACAGTTCCCGCCGGATAGCGGCATCACGCCACGCCAACGACGTGAATGCGTCGGCCCGGACTCACCCTCGGAGCTGCCGGTCGGACGGAATCACGCGGGATGTCTTCATCGTTCGCATGAGGCTCGCAAGTAGGGCATCGGGCATGTGCTTCCTGCCGGTCCAAGAATCCCACTCAGCCACCTCATGAGGGTGCGGAAGGTGACAAGCCGGCAAGGCGCAACCTGATCATCATCATCAGCCGCCGGTATGACCGATGATCCACGCCCTGTGTTCAAGAAACAAAACTCCCGAGGTCGCTGAAGGCGGCCTCGGGAGATATCGACGACGGACAGAAACCTGTCCCGATGGCTACTTCTTTGCGGCTTTGGCCTTCTCCGCGTGGAACTTCGCCCAGCGCGCACGCGCGGCCGCGGCAATGCGGGCGCGGCCTTCGGCAGACATCTTGCGTGTTTTGCCCGCGGCGGAAGCACCGGCACCCGCCCCGGCGCCACTGCCGGGCGGACGTCCACGGCGCTTGCCGGTCACCGGCGACACGCCCTTGGGTCCGAAAAGACCCGCCAGTTCCGTTTGGAGTGCTTCGATTTCCTTCAGGATTTCTCCTGCTCTCTTGATGGATTCAATCGCTACGATCATAGGTTTGTTCCCCCTCTGGGTGGACAAGGAAAACCCGGAACTCAGGCGTGAGTCAACACAGTGATTAGTTTTATCACTCGACACCCAACACAGGATTACAACATAGAATGTCGGAATCTGCCGGCTGAAACCTCACTCCTGCACGGCCTCCAACCGTCACGCAAATGGTGGCTTAGAGCCTTCACGGCGCGGCGCGAAGGGGGAAGAACTTACCGCTTTCCCTCAGAGACCGTCTCTAAAAGGCCACCGAAAAGCCGGCGTAGAAATTCCGCCCATACGCGGGGTCAATGCCGTCCCCCCGGATGCGTGCGTAATAATCCTCGTCGAACAGGTTGTTGATGCCGGCCATGAGCCGCACGACCTCCTTGTACACCGCCGCCTCGGCGGTCAGGTCCCATGTCATATAGGCCGGGATCGCACGCATCGGATTCTCGTCATCGGTGGCGAAATGCCCTCCCATGAACGTTCCCAGGAATGCGATCTTCACGCGCTCGTGCCATCGGTAGATGAGCCCGGCGCGCGCCATGAATTCCGGCGCGTACTGCGGGCGTTTCCCATCCGAGATCCCGCCGTCGATCTCGGCGGAAAGCAGTGTGAGATTGCCGTACAGATTCAGCGAACCGAAACGCTCGACACGATCGGCGCCGTCGCGCGCGTCCAGCGCCCCCATGAGATCTATTGTCGCCGCCGCGTCCCAGCCGTAGTTCAACGAACGCCCGACATTCCTCAGCGTGGTCACGTTGTTCGCCGTCACCGTCCCGCCGAACTTGTTGTCGAGATCCACAAAAAAGAGGCTCGTGTCCCAGGTCACCCAGGACTTCGGGTGCCCCCGGAAGCCCACCTCGTACTGGATTCCCTTCGAAGGGGACAGATCCGCAGGAGCCACCGTGCCACTGCTGGGCACGATCAACGATTCGGTGAAAATGGTGGTCCGATAGCTCTCGGAAACATTGGCGTAGAGGTTGAGTCCTTCCGACAGCAGGTAACCCAGGCCCAGGCCAAAGAGCGGCTCGAAATCGAGCTGATCCTTCTCGCCGCGGCTCACCAAGGCTCCCGTGACCGGGTCGAGATTCCGCGAATCGAGATCCTGGTGGATCGCCTCCAAGCGCACGCCGGGAGTCACCGAGAACCGACCCCAGGCGAAGCGATTCTCCAAAAACACCCCTCCGTAGTGCACCGCGCGATCAGATTCGCGGAACGCCTTGCCAGCATCCGCATCCACATCCGCGCCACGCCGATCCACACGCGGCGAATCGGACTGATAGTACTGCACGCCCGCCGTCAGAACGTGACCGTCCTCATCTCCGCTCCAGGCGTGACGAGCGCGCGGCTCGATGCCGAAGGTGAAGAATTCCTGCCGTTCGATGTCGGTCGAGTTCGCAGTGGCCCCGGTTGGCAGCGTGCCGAATCCGCCGCCCCGCTGCCGGCGACTCCAGCGTTCGTAGTAGCCGCCCCAAACGTTGAGAGAAACCTCCGTGGCCTCGCTCACGGTCAAATCATAGCGCAGGGACGGAACGTAACGCCGCAATCGGAACCGGTCGTTAGGACGCGATACGGCGTCCCGGTCGACGTTGTAGTTCACTGCGTTCGGGCCAGTGGCGAAGGTCAGTCCCCCAGGCTCGCCGTGCTCCTCTTCATAGGCGTCGAGGGCCAGGGTCCATCGCGAGCCCTCGGTCGGCTCGTACACGAGCTTGAAGTGCCCGCCATCGAGCACGTAATCGCTGTTGGAGGCACGGAATCCGTCCGACTGCCGATGATTGTAGTAGCCCAGGTAACCGATCGGGCCGCTCGTGCCATCGAAGGCATTGTAGGTCGAGTACAGCCCGTCGCTGCCGAAGACGTGCTGCGAACGGCCGGAGAGTTCCCGATCGGTACGCGGCTGGTAGGTGACATAATTCAGCGCACCGCCTGGCTGTGGCCCGTACATCAAGGCGGACCCTCCGCGCACGAACTCGATGCGATCCACGACGTCCAGCGGGGGCGTGTAATAGCTTTCCGGGTAACCGAACGGGTCAGCGTGGATCGGGATGCCATCCTTGAGCACCTGCAGGAACTGCGAACGGTGGGGCTCGCCGATGCCGCGATAGCCCAGGCTGACCAGGGGCGTGGATTCCTCGCTGTAGAGCAATCCTGGGGTGAGGGCGAGGGCTTGCCGGTAGTTATTGGCCTGCACCTTGGGGAAGGCGTCGAGGTCGAGAACCGTAGCCCGCTTGCCCTCGAAAAGCCTCACGCCGTCCACGCCAGTCAGAAAGGGCTCCTGAACCAGCGCGTCGGCTTCGGTCTCCCCTCGCACCACCATGCCTGGCAGGACTTCGACGGGCGCCGTTGCCGCGAGCAAGACCTGGGAATCGGACTCCGCCGCGGCCGAAGCCACGCCCAAGAGGAAGAAGGATCCGGCGCCGAGGAGATGACGCAGCGAGGAGCACGTGACGGTGATCTGCATGCACGCGAGCAAACCATGAGAAAGGGAAGACGACCTTCGCGTCCTTGCGAAAAACTGTCGGCCCCTTGCAATGCCGATTCTCGCCCGACCGGTTGAGACTGACGCAAGTCGGCGGACACTTCGCGAACCTCCGCGTTCGGATCGACGATGCTGACCAGCATCCTACCCAGGTCGACGCGATGGTACCGGTCAGGTCGGGTCTGATCTGACTGCGCTCAAAGGAGAATCCGCCAGGAGTCTCGCGACGACCTGCCGGGTCAAGTCCTCCGGTTGGGCGTAGGGCTGGAGGGAAAGGAGTTCACGCCTGGCTCTTGTGCTCGCGGGCCTCCCACAGACGGCGG